>JANLZV010000588.1:0-25251 GCA_031366425.1 Pyrinomonadaceae bacterium
TCCGTTTCGAATTCTTTGTGTAGACGACGACGAAGATGCCGGTGAGATGTTGGGCTTGCTTTTGAACTCGTTGCAAGTCGAGGTGACGTGTGTTCAAACTGCAGCCCAGGCTTGGACGAAGATCAATACTAAACCATTCGATCTCCTGGTTCTCGATGTTTGGTTGCCGCAACTGGATGGCCTCGAATTTTGTCGTCAGGTCAGGAAATTTGATTCCACGGTGAAAATACTTTTTTACTCCGGCGCGGCGATGGACGCAGATCGGATGAGAGGACTCGCGGCGGGAGCCGACGTATACCTGGTAAAGCCGGAAGTGGAGAGTCTATTGAAAACCGTGGCCAGTCTGGTCGGCCAGAGTGGAGCGCGAAGCAACTCACAAGCTTGGGCAAATGTCCCCACCACCACGCATGCCTTAGGCACAGACTAAGCTCAGAACATCGCCCCGGAATATTTCATCCTTAAACGCCCAAAAAAAAGAGACGTATGTGTGTTTCCGCACATACGACCCATCGAGGTCCTGTTAGTTTGCGTCTGCAAATTTCTAAAATTTAAGTTCCCCTCAGGGATTGACTTGCTTCTGTGAAGGGCCCTACGGGCCAAACCGGGTTAGCAGGTTATCCCACGGGGACCGAAGGGTGAATCTCAGTTGGGGGCGACGGTTCACCCTTTGTTTTTTTAGTAAGGATCAAGGACTACGAACGACTACTCTCTTCTCGGGCCGCCATCAGCTTCACTTTCCGCAGCTCGGGCCCTTTGATCGCGAAGTAAGTAGCCATTTGGACAATTTGGCGGGGGTCAACGAAGTCTTTGGGGTCGGCACAAAACTTCTCCAGGGTGGGGCCAAACTCACGACAGGTCATCGACTTGGGGATCGGTAAACCAAGCCGGCACACACCGCTCAACTCGAAATTCGCACAGAAGTCACAAATTTTCAATCGACACTTCCTTCAGCTCGCGTGACCCTGGCGGGTCTGATTAATGGCCGACAGGGATCCGCTGAAAGCGTGTTTTGCCTTCCGGATCCTGCCACGAAATATCCAGTACGTAAGGCCGGGCCTCTCCGGCAATAACTTTCAGCCGAGTCATCAAGTCGCCGTCGGCGGCAGCAATCTTTCCGTTGACCCAGGTCTTATGAGAGACCACTACGTTTTCCTTAGGGCGGATGGCGCCGACTTCTTCGAAGCGGATATGGGCCTGTGATGGGCCACCGCCCGGCGTCTCAACATCTTTCAGGAAGACTGTCAAAACTTCTACACACTTCAGCGCGTGATCGCCGCTATTGCTTAGTTCTAAACGAACAGCCGCGTCGACATCGACGAACCTGCAGGTTAAAGGCTTTTCAGGGTTGGCACTCATGGTCGCTTCCTCCGCGCGCGGGTGACCGCACTCTTTGTTCCGTTCGTCTTTACAGTTTTCGCCGGGGCGAAGGCGAGCACGTCTCCAGGTTGGCACTTTAGGGCCTGGCACATCTTCTCGAGAGTTTCGAAGTTGATGCCGAGCGCTTTGCCCTTCTTCAGTCGCCAGAGCGTAGTGTGACTAATGCCTGTCTCTTTGGCGAGCCAGTAGAAGGTTCGTCCGTGTTCTGCCAGTAGTTGGTCGACCCGAATTTCAATCATGGATATTTTCACGCGCGTTACTATTTACCACATGCAGCAAATATTGTCTATCCGCACTATATCCTGCATTTGACATATACAAACGCGTGTCGTATGGTCGGGCAGTGATTAATCTATACATAAATCAGCGAGCGGACGGCGACGTCACGGTATTGGATTTGAAAGGCCGGCTTCGAGTCGGCGGAAACGCCCTGGCCTTCCACAAGTCGGTGCGTAGTCTCATTCTCGAAAAGAAGATTTTGATCCTGCTGAATCTCGCGGACGTTTCGTTTGTCGACTCGTGCGGCCTGGGCGAATTGGTGGCGAGTCAAATTTCGGTAGAGGCCAAGGGTGGGAAGATCAAACTTGTGGGGATCACCGGCGAACTGAGCGAGATTTTGGCCGTCACCAGGTTGGACAAGGTTTTCGATATTTACGCGAACGAGGCGGAGGCGCTTAAGAGTTTTGCGGACGGCAGTCTGAGACTCGAAAAGCCGCAGCGAGCGTTTGCGTAACGAAGGGTGCCGGCATGAGTGAAACAGCGAATTCGACCTTGCCTCCTGATCCTGAAGCCTTAGCCCCAGATCGTGAAAAGGGCTTTGCTTTTTTCAGCGACTGGAAGCTGGAGCCGCAGTCCAACGACCGGGCGCCAATGTTTGGCGTCGTCTCATCTCGGCAGGCATCGGAAGCGGCCCGCAGATCCAGCACGAGACGCCAACGTAAAGCCACGTATAAAGAATGGTCGCGCCAACGTCATGATTAGAGCCAGCTAGTGTTGGGGTTTGCGGTGGGCGGCGTCCCAGCCCGCCGGTTCGCGCCCGGGTATGCTATATTGAGGTCGTTAGTAGTTCCTATAACCTACGCTCGACATCAGGATTTACTTCCCGTCTCCTTGTGCCGTCAGAGTTAGTTAGCGGGAGTCGTGCCGGGAATCTTGATGCTCGCAAACGCAATCACCAAAACTTCTGATTTTAAGTTGGCCCGCGTGTGTAACGCCCGCGCTGGCCACATCAGCGCTTCCGTCGGCTCGAAAGTGAAGGCATGGTGACGACTCTCTTTGCGATGCGACGCGCGAACGGCGATTGGTTTGCCATCGATGACGAAGGCAAATATCGCGTACCCATTTTTTACAGCCGGAGTGCCGCGATGGTCGCGCGCTCACGCGATTCGGGCATGGAATGCTTTAAGCCCGTCCACCTTGATGGCCCTGCGTTTACGGATCTGATTACCACTGATGAAGGCAAAGCTTGCTACTGGTTAATCGAAGATCCTCTGCGAGGACTGAATCTCGGCAGCCAGTTGGATCATCAACAGCTTACCCAACTCATGCACAACGGTGCGGACCAAACAACAAAGTCGAAAGTTTGAGACACAACCCAATGGCAGTAACAGTCAAAACCAAGGTAGAAAAAGTGACCGGCGTCGCCACCGAGGGGACCTGGCCCGGATTGGATTCACGGTTTCGCCTGATCATCGTGGCGGGACTTCGAACCAAGCAACTTCTGCACGGCTCGACCCCTCGAATTGAAGTCGACCAAAAGCGCCGGCGAAACACGAGCATCGCGCTCGAAGAAGTTAAGCGGGGGTTGATTCAATTCTCCCGGGTGAATCGAGACGGCTCACCCCTGGACAATCGCGATGGGTTGGATTTGACTGGAAGCAGCAGCGAAGAGTGAAGCCGGCGCGTATCGGCTGAATAGTTTTATGAACGGACTGCGCGTTTACATCAAGACTGAAAGCAGAGAGCAGGTCAACGGCGACAAGGTGTTCTACAGTCGTCGCGGTGATGGCCCAATTTACTGCTGGCGCTATGAAACTCTTTCCAGCCATTGGCGAGTTTCGCGGATGCATGCCTCAGACATTGCCTCGCGCGAGCTCTCCGTGGCCAGCTGGAAATCCGTGCCCGAAAAACTTCAGGTTCAACTTGGCGAACATTATCAGGAATAGGCACGTTGGCAACTGAAATAGTAGTTAAGGGGAGGCGGTCAATTGGAAACCCAACGCTCGCCCCCCGCGAACAAGAAAACGACTCAGCGTGGTTGGCCCAGCTCAACTGGACTCACAGTTTTCTAGTAGTGGGTTTGCATCTTTGTGGGTTGTTGGGATTCTGGATTTGGCCGCGTCCTTTAGACGTCGCACTCTTTGTCGGTCTTTATCTGGCTACGACTTTTGCCATCGGGATTGGTTACCATCGATTGCTGACGCATCGCGGATTCATCTCGCCTCGGTGGATGCGCCGGGTGCTGGCATGGTTTGGCGCGGCGGCTTTGCAGGGCGGTCCAGCCCGTTGGGTAGCGATCCATCGTCGTCATCACCAAATGGCCGACAAGCAGGGTGATCCGCATTCACCGATAAATGGATTTATGCACGCCCACGTCGGTTGGATTCTTAAGAAAGACGCAAAGGAAGGCAGCGACTATCGGGAACTGGTTCCCGATGTTTCGGGAGATGATCCGTGGCTGCGCGTCCTCGACTACAAAATTCTGTTTGTGCTTCCGTGGGTCCTGACCGCATTGCTGTCCTATGCGATTGGCGGCTGGCGCGGCGTTTTGTGGGGAACCGTGATCCGAACACTCGCGCTTTGGCACTTCACGTGGTGCATCAATAGCGTCTGCCACGTCATGGGAACGCGTCCGAATGAAACTCGAGACGGGAGTAGAAATGTTTGGTGGCTGGGACTGCTTACGCTTGGTGAGGGTTGGCACAATAATCATCACGCGCGTCCGACAGCGGCTTGTCACGGCTGGCGGTGGTACGAGGTAGACATCTCCGGATATGCGATTCGGCTGATGGCTCGACTCGGTCTGATTCAGAACGTCATCCGCGCCCCTCGCACCTGGTGACGCTCCATCCTGAAATTTCGTCCTCTGTAGTCGGTTTGTGGACAGCCTATTGCTTTAAGATAGTCGAAATCTTAAAACGTTAACAAACTAGACGAAACCGTAGGAATCCTACACAGATTGACGGAGGTTAGAGACTGGAAATGAGACACTTAACCACGAAATTCAAGAGCGCAATCTTTGCGCTCTTTTTATTGATTGGCCTGAATGGCGGGGCGACGCTGACCGGTCAGGCTCAGCAGCCGTACCGCATCTCAGACCGACAGATCAGCGACATCCTTCGCCGGCTGGAACAGAATTCCGAAAGGTTTCGCAGTAGCCTCGATTCGTCGCTGGACCGAAGTCGCAGAGACGGGACCCGTTCGGAAGATGATATCAACGCTTTCGTGCGTGACTTTGATGGCTCGGTCGAACAGCTGCGGGATAACTTCAACGGTCGTCGCTCAGTCGCTTCTGATGTGGAGAACATCCTGCAGAAAGCATCGGTGATTGATAGCTTCGTAAACCGCAATCCGGCGGGACGCCGTTCCGCTTCAGAGTGGGCCCTGGTTCGTACGGATCTGAACACCCTCGCCAACGCTTATGGCGTTAGTGGGCAGGGGGGTTATCGAAACTCGAACGACGATTGGAGAAACAGGGACGACAACAATCGGCGTGGTCGGAACTGGGATCGGTATGGAAATTACGGTGGCTCCTTCGACCTTCGCCAAACAGCGCTGAACGCCGGCTATAACGAAGGCGTCAAAGTCGGCCGTGATGATCGTAGTCGAAACCGATCGGTTGATTATCGGAACTCCAGCAAGTATCAAAAGGCCACCGACGACTACAGCACGCGTCTCGGAGATCGCGAACTTTATCGCCGTTATTATCGCGACGGTTTTGAAAACGGCTACAACGACGGCTACGGCATTACCGCGACCGACTATCCGCAAGACAACAACGACCGTGACTGGTCCAACAACAACGGTAATCGTCGCGGACGAAACTGGGGACGGTATGGAACCTACGGTGGCTCAGCGGAGCTTCGCCAAACTGCCTTGAACGCAGGTTACAATGAAGGCATGAAGGTGGGCCGCAACGACCGCAACCGTAGTCGTAGCACGAATTATCGGAATTCAAGCGAATACCAGAAGGCCACTAAGGACTACAGCAATGGGCTCGGCGACCTTGAACTATATCGACGTTATTTCCGGGAGGGATTCGAAACCGGATACAACGATGGTTACAACGGCTACTGAGAACTGAGTTCGATGAAAGCAAAACGGCAGTGGGCAGAATCAATCTGCCGCTGCCGTTTGTTTTTGGCATCGGTCCACCGCGGGTGCTCTTAGTGGGCGACAAGCACGGTGTAGTAACCGGCTATTCCGTTAAGCACATATTGCACGGCCAGTGCGGCCAAGACGATTCCCATGACCCGCGTGGCGATGTGCACTCCGCCTTCGCCCAGACGCGAAATTAGGCGGGCGCCAAAGTATAACGAGATGAAAGTGACGAGGAATACGAGCGTGATCGCGCCAGCGACTGCACCGAGCCGTCGCGGGTCACCCGCCGCCTCAGAAGTTAGCAAGAGAATCGTGGCGATTACTCCCGGACCCGATAACATCGGAATAGCGAGGGGAAAAACCGAGATGTCTGGGCCAACCGATCCGCGTTCCCGACGTTCGGGCGCCTGCAACCCGCCGCGCTGGCCGAAAAGCATCGGCATCGCGGTGGCGAAGAGGAGTATGCCGCCGCTGATTGAAAAAGCATGAACTGTTACGCCGAGATACGAGAGTACCGATCGGCCGGCAACGAGGAAGAATAGCGCTACGCCGAAAGCGATGATCACAGCTCGCGTCAAAATCGCGCGGCGGCGCGCAGGTAGTTCATCCCGGGTGAGCGCCACGAAGATGGGCACGACCCCAGGTGGATCGACTACCACGAGCAACGTGACAAACGCTGCCAGGCCAAATCGCATGAAGTCATGGTTCATGGCTTGTTGTTCATTGTCTTGCTCCGCAGTTAGCACAATAAGCCCGGGAGCCCGACAACTCAAAGCGACGCCGTCAAACGCCGATTGACAGCGCCGGATAGCCCGGACAGACTCCAAACTTTTGCCGCAGTTTTTGGTTTTTTGTAGAGATGAATTTAACAGATCACGGCTGGCGCTCGCGCGACACCACTACTCACCAGGACCATGTAATCGCGCATGTGATTGGAACCACGGCTCTTGGTTATTTCGTGTTTAATGAGGCGGTTTATCTCCTGCTTGATATCGGTTTTGTCTGGTCCATCTTCCTTGACGGCGAGATGGGACTGATGCCGCATCCGGTCGCGTTTGGTGAATTAGACGTCAACGAGTGCGTCAGAACGCAGATCCGGTCTGAGACAGATCACTTGCTCGGAAATCTCGACGTGAGCGCGGGTTCATTGGAAGTGATTCAGGCGTTGGAGACGATCCAAATCACCGAAGTTAACTTTTACGAGCAGGGGAGCCGCAGACGCTTGATAATCGCGGGTGAGAATGCGAATCTGGCAATCGAAACATGCATGGCAACTGCGGAAATTAAAGTCTATGACATCTGAAAACCAAAAAGACGAATCACCAATACCCCAATCTGAGCTCGGGGCAGTGGCCGAGAGCGAGCATCAGTATCTTCACCAACGTCTGAGGGACGAGCTGGGTAGGGAGCCGACTGAAGAAGAATTGAATGATTGGCTTCGGCAACACACTGAAGGCTACTAGAACTCAAGGTGCAAATAGAAGGCGTCGCAACCCAATGGGTTACGACGCCTTTAGTCTTGCCGCTGTTCAGCCAGCTGTTGCTAGCTCATCTATCCCATCGCGACAACCTGGTTATCCACTTGCTTGACGCCCCGAGTAGAACGAATCATCCGCTCGAGTTGGGTTTTCAGCGCTTCCGATTTGACTGTGCCGGTCAGCGTAACCTTGCCATCCAAGACTGTCGCCGTGATTCCCATCGTGGAGAAAGTAGGATCGTCGCTGATTTTCTTGTCGATGGCCATCTGGACCTCGCCGTCGTTGGAACCATTTGACGTGGAACCAGTGCTCGGCGCCGGTTGGTTAATGATCACTGGTGCCTGTTGCGAAGCTGGCGCCGCAGGCTGTTGAATAATCACGGGTGGTTGTTGTTGTTGGGCCGGTTGTTGGATGATCACCGGAGCTTGCTGGGCCGGTTGCTGTTGGACCGCGAGATTTGCGTTCGTCGTATCAGTGTTCTGGCCGTTCATCAGAAACAGCACGACAATTGTGATTAGCGCGATGGCTACGACCACAATTATTCCTACGGTCGCACCTGATATACCCCCTCGATCGTTGTGCACGGCTTCAGTATGGGTCACTTCACGGCGCGATGTGGGCGTTTCCACTACCACACGGCTTTTCCTTGCCTGCTCGTCGTCGTATGCCATTTCTTGCTTCCTCCTAGGGATTTGAAATCGTCGAAAATTAAGACTCAGAACCGCTGACTTGCTCAGCCCAGACTGACATGGTGCAATCCGTATTCCCTCGATTGACGGCTTGAGTTTTGCGGATGCACGAACGCAAGTTGGCTTGGAGAAACGAAATAAAAGACAAAAGATTGGCGCGTACAAAAGCCGCAAGCAAGAACGACCGTATGCTTTTGAGACTTAGTCTGCGAAGAGGCGTTCAGATTGAGACACGGACTTTGTGAAGGGCTGCCCGCCCCAATGCAGCCTTCAGTTGCGTGTGGTCTTACCTTCCGTGTTAAAAACAATTTGCTATATTACCCCCATGACAACCGCATTAGTTCATCATCCGGTATTCGCGGAGCACGATACGGGTCCGGGCCATCCTGAGTCTCCTTCACGCTATCGGGTGGTGATGGAAGCGCTACAGAACGACGCGAAGTTGTGGCCTGGTCTTTTGGAAGTGAAGGCCGAGGATGCGCCGCGCGGCGAAATTCAAGCGTGTCACACGCCGCATCTTTATAAGCAGATTGAGCGCGCTGTAAGTGCCGGGACCGGCTACCTCGACTCTGACACGCCCGTCTCGATGCGTTCGTTTGACGCCGCACGTCATGGCGCGGGAGCGGCTTGTCAGGCCGTTGACTTGATCATGCGAGGTGAGTCTGCGAATGCGTTTGTACCCGTGCGACCTCCCGGGCACCACGCAACCTCGGAACACGCGATGGGCTTTTGTCTTTTTAACAACGTCGCCATCGCCGCGCGTTACGCTCAGAACCACTATGCGGAAATCGAGCGGGTGGCGATCATCGATTGGGACGTTCATCATGGAAACGGCACGCAAGGCATTTTTTACGACGACCCGTCAGTCTTCTTTTTCTCCTCACATCAATATCCGTGGTATCCGGGCACCGGTTCAAGAGGAGAGACCGGCGTCGGCCGCGGGGTGGGTTCCACTTTGAACGTTCCCTTGCGCGCCGGCACTCCGGCCGTTGAACAGAAACGAATGTTCGAAGCGGCGCTTGATGAGATCGGATCACACTTCAGGCCGGATCTGATCCTTATTTCGGCGGGGTTTGATTCGCATCGCGGTGATCCCCTCGGACAGTTGCGGCTCGAAGACGAAGACTTTGTTTCGTTGACTCGCGCGGCGCGTGAGTGGGCCGACTCAGCTTGCCAGGGCCGGATCGTTTCATGTCTTGAAGGGGGCTACAATCTTGAGACGCTCGGTGAAACCGTTCGCTCACACGTGGCCGAGCTGGCCCGTTAACCGAAGCAACATGCCGCTCGGACTCCTCGATCGTTTTGCGGTTGATTGGTTGGCTCATATCCCAGAGGCTCGCCCGAGTCGTTGAACCGTCTGAATAATCATTGAACCGAAAGTAACGGTGGAGTAAACTCAGCGCCACTTTAACCGTTTCGGAACGTGCACACCGTAGGCGGAGTTGTGGCTGGTAGGTTATGGCCCAGGCGCCGATGGAGACGGGACAGCTTGATTTCGCCACGCTCCGAGAGCAACGCAGGTGGAACACCTCAGTTTCCGCCTCCTGGAGAATCAGCGACATGCCAGACATCGAGATTACTTGCGCAGAATGTAACAACACTTTTCCGTTCACCGAACGCGAACAGGAATATTATCAGGAGCGCAACCTGACCCATCCAAAACGTTGCAAGCCTTGCCGGGATGCTCGACGCTCAAACTTTGGTGGTCCAAAAGGCGCAGGAGGCGAACGCGAGCGATTTGAAATCACTTGCGATCAGTGTGGCAAGACGGACACGGTGCCGTTTAAGCCGTCCAGCGGCCGGCCGGTTCTCTGCGGCGAGTGCTTTGGCGCGAGTCGCGCTCCGCAGCAAAAAACTTAAGCGATCAAAAGTTCATTCATTTCCGGTCTCCCGCTCCCCAAGTACTATGCAGGATTTTGTCTGGCGGTCAGCCGAGCGTAAACTGGCTCGCTGAAATTACAAGTATGAATTACGAGACGATTCAACTCGAATACACCGGCGAGGTTGCGACCATCATACTGAACCGGCCGGAATCTTTGAATGCGTTGACGACCGAGGTGGGCCGCGACTTTCAAACGGCAATCGGCGAGATTCGCGCAGGCGGTACGCGGGCGGTGATAATCACCGGCGCGGGTAGGGCGTTTTGCGCCGGAGGCGATCTGCGCGAGATGCAAAAGATCGCCCAACGCGAAGGCCGCGTGGATGCGTTCTTTGATGAGCCTCTGAAGTTGTTAAATGAATGCATCATGTTGATTCGTGAAACGCCGCTGCCGTTTATCGCCGCAGTTAACGGCGCTGCTTCGGGAGGCGGCTGCAACTTTGCGCTTGCTTGTGATCTGGTGATTGCCGGTGAGAGCGCAAAATTTAACCAGGCGTTTATCAAAATCGGGCTGTCCCCGGATTGCGGCGGCACCTTCATTTTGCCGCGACTCGTGGGTTGGAAGCGCGCCACCCAACTGATGATGACTGGTGAAGTCACAAATGCCGCGAGCGCGCTCGAGATGGGAATGATCAATGCTGTAGTGCCTGACGACCAACTGCTGGCCCAGGCAATGGCCATGGCTGAACGACTCGCTGCTGCTCCAACTGCGGCGCTCGGGAGGATCAAGGAGTTGTTATCCGCCAGCGCCACCAACGACTACGCATCTCAATTGGAATTAGAAAGAAAAGCGCAGATTCAATCAGGGCAAACAAAAGATTTTAGAGAGGGCGTCGCAGCCTTTATTGAAAAGAGGCCGCCGAAGTTTTTAGGCGGATAGTTTTCAAGATGAGTTTTCCAGGGTTGCGAGCCGCCGGTCAAACTGGCGGCTTTTTAATTTACGTTTCGAGTTCCGGGTTTCAAGTTTAAAGAAACCGCTTTTTTGTTTTAGGTTTCCAGTTTCGGGTTTCAAGTTTAGGGTGCGAAACGAATTGCAAGCCGAAACTCTAAACTCGAAACTCGAAACTCGAAACTCGAAACCAGAAGCTGACTTTCATGGATTCTTTAACCTATCTACAGCTATTGCGGCGCAATCGTTCATTCCGGCGTTTGTGGTGGGGCCAGGTTGTGTCCGAACTCGGTAACTGGTTCAACTTCATCGCCGGACTCGGTCTGGTGCGGTTAGTTTCGAATGGCGACGCCGCGGCCACGACGATCATCGTGCTGGCCCGGCTGGTTCCGTTTACTCTGTTTGCACCACTCGCCGGAGCTTTTGTCGATCGCTGGTCACGTCGCACCGTGATGATCGTCAGCGACTTCGCCCGGGTCGCGATTGCCTTCGGGTTTCTGCTGGTCCATAGCCGAGAGGATTTGTGGATCGCCTATGTCTGCACCGCGCTCCTGGCTTTCTTCAGCGCATTTTTTGAAGCCGCCAAGAATGCTACGGTGCCCAACATCACCGGCGAGCGCGATCTCCTGGCCGGGACGGCGCTAATGTGGTCATCGCGGTTTCTGCTGATGTCTTTGGGCGCGGCGTTAGGCGGTTGGACCGCGGCCACGGTTGGCTATCGCGCAGCCTTCATCGTCAACGCCGTGTCGTTTCTTGGCTCGGCCTGGTCCGTTTGGTTGATTCCGGAGGAACAAACTAAACAGCAGGCGGCAGTGCTGACAACAACTGCTGACGAACTAGTTAAGCGCCGGCCTGGCTACTGGTCTGACATTCGCGAAGGTTGGACATACATCGTCAGCCACCGGCCGGTCGCGGCGATCCTGTTCATCAATGTGCTCTGGGCCAGTGGCGGCGGTGCGATCAATTTGATTTCGGATCGCCTCGGAGGGCTGGTGTTTGCAGGCGAACGCGGCATGAGCGGCGACGCAGCGGTGGCAGGTCTCTATTTTGCGGCCGGGTTGGGTTTGTTTATTGGCATGATGATCGCGCGCCGCGTTGGTTCCTATTTTGAAATCGCCGGCAAAATTCCCGGATTCATCGGCTGGAGTTTGTTGTTTCAGGGTTTGCTATTCGCGGTGATCGGGTTGATGCCGAGCCTGTGGCTCGCGTGCCTCGTACTGTTTTTGGGGCGGATTCTTTTGGGCGCAGAGTTTGCGGTTCAGGAGACCCTCCTGATGCGTCTGGTGCCGGACAATTTGCGGGGCCGAGTTTCGACCACGGATCGTTCGATGGAAATGTTGATCTGGAGTTTGTCGACTGCGTTGGCCGGCTGGTCTCTGCGGGCAATAACGCCGCGAACGTTAACAGTGGTGGCCGGCTTGTTGTCTGCAACTTCTGGGATTGCCTGGCTGATTCTGTTTGCTACTGGACGGGTGAGGCTTCCGCGAAAGTGGAGATCAAAAGTAGCGACTGAAATCGAAAACTTAAACAGTTGAGCGCCATGCAAGGGGACTGCGTGGCGCGTCAAAAGTAAGAACCAAATTGTGATGACGTCCGAGCGCGGTCTTAGAGTTCCTGCCGCGAATGGATCAGGCGACGGATTCGATCCGCAAACAAGACATCGATCTTGCGCGGCTCGATCAGCGCGGTCACTTCGCCAGAGCCCCAAATTGGATGGCTCATGGTCTGGCCCGTGCGATAAGTGCGGGTTCGATCATAAGGTTCGCTGTTTACGGACTTCGAACGTCCCTTTGTGAGCTTGGCCCCATTTGAGAAAGAGCTGCGAGTATTACACTTCGGACAAGTCACCCGCGAGATCAGGCCCCGCTTGGTCACCGATGCGACGACGTGTCCGCGCTCTTCCTGGCAAGGAACGCATAGCTTTTCGACGCGGTCACCGATTGCGTAAGTCTGCTTTTCGGCCTTCTCGGGCTTTTCGGCCTTCACAGCCTTCTCGGGCTTTTCAGCTTTTTCTGCCTTTTCCATAAAACCCTTTCGAATTAAACCAATTGTAAATTTACCGTCTAACAGATCACCGCATCATCGTCAGTGGGTTCTGTTAAGCGTCGAGAGGTGTGCTTCGCAACACACCTCTCGCTACCTGCTAAATTTTACCAGCGTGACTCGCGATCCCGACCGCCGCCTCCGCCACCACCGCCGCGATTACCGCCGTAGCCGCCGCGACCGCCACCGCCGCCGCCGCCGCCGCGATCCTCTCGGGGACGAGCTTCATTAACTGTCAGGGCACGTCCGCCGAACTCCTGCCCATTAAACTGGGCAATAGCCGCCTCGCCTTCTTCTTTGGTGGACATCTCCACGAAACCGAATCCGCGTGACCGACCGGTGTCGCGATCTTCGACAATCGAAGCCGATTCCACGGTCCCTGCCTGCGCGAAGAGTTGTTTCAAATCTTCGTTACTTGTTTGAAAGGAAAGATTTCCGACGTAAAGTTTCATCGCCATAATGTAAGGATTCCTTGCCCGTTCAGGCATTAAGAGAAGCTTCGATCAAAGGCGGCTTCGGAGTAACGGTTTAGCAGCGAAGACTTGCACTCGGTGCTCAAACTGAGCAGCTTCTACGGATTTCCATTGCCCACTCTCATGTCACAAATCACCGCAGCCATACGGGGCGTGGCGCATCACCGTCAATGCAGGAGAGTGGAAGATGTCAGTAATAATGCACTATTTGGCCCACCCTTGCAAGTTTGAGCAGTGGCAGCGCTGGCCGCGCAATTCACCCTCCGGACTGAGACATTACAAAACAGACGACTCCCTTGGAAGTTTCGCTGACGACGCGGTTGAGGCCTTCAGCCATGTCATCTCTTTGTCGAATTTCGTCTCATTCATCGTTGGATCTGGGCGAGCTTCCGGTTTACACAACTATTACAAACTGGGCTTTTGGAAATTGGTAGGATGATCGCGCAGCTGCATCCTATTGCAGTCTGAAAAACTTTGAGCTTGGGAGTAATTGATGAATAGCACTGTTGAAGAAATCACGACACACACCCCCATTTATCGGAAGCAGGAAAGTCTAAATTGGATCACGATCAGTTTCATGGTGATCTTTCATTTGGGAGCGGTTGCCGCTCTTTTTATGCTGAGCTGGAAAGCCGTTTTTATCAGTCTCGCGCTGTGGTGGGTATCGGGAAGTTTAGGAATTGGCATGGGGTTTCATCGCCTCTTGACTCATCGTGGTTACAAGACGCCGAAATTCGTTGAATATTTCCTGACGTTCTGTGGAGCGCTGGCGCTCGAAGGCGGAGCAATCAATTGGGTGGTGACTCATCGCATTCATCATGCGCATACCGACCACGAGGGTGATCCGCACACGCCCAGAGACGGCCGCTGGTGGGCACACATGGGATGGATTTTACGCGGCACTGCGCAGCAGCACGAAGAAAGCGTGATGCGACGCTACGCTCCAGACTTGATGAAGGATCCGGTGCACATCTGGATGAATCGTCTCTATTTCGTTCCTTTGATACTTGCCGGAATAGCTTTGCTGGCCTTCGGTGGTTGGGGAATGTTGTTCGTCGGCACGTTCCTGCGGGTGACTGTGGGACTGCATGCGACCTGGCTGGTGAACTCGGCGACCCATCTTTGGGGAACGCGCCGTTTTGAAACTACCGATGATTCAACCAACAGCTGGTGGGTGGCCTTGCTCTCATTCGGCGAAGGCTGGCACAACAATCATCACGCGCACCCGCGCGCTGCCAAGCACGGCCTGACGTGGTACGAAATCGACATCAACTGGTATGGCATCCGGACGCTACAGTTTCTAGGTCTCGCGAAGGATATTCGTCAGATCAGTAAGGAACAGATTGCAGCGGCCGGCAATCCTCGCTTAGAGGAACTACAGAAGGCAGCGTAAAGCGGCTTTGTGAGAAGGCAGTAGGCAGAAGGCAGTAAGCAGAAGACAATCTGCTTGCTGCCTTTTGATTTTCTTGCAACCCTAAACTTTCCTACGTTCTGCCCACTGCCTACTGCTTTCCGCCTACTAGCCTTACAATCCTAGCCATGCCCGTTAGCGGTCGCCGCAAATCCATTGCCTTCTTCATCACCCTCGGCGCTTGTCTCGTAGCTTTGGCGACGGCGCTAAACGTTGGCTGGATCTTACTGAACTGGCGCGAAGTCGCCCTCCTCGTTTTTGGCATCATCTTCTTTCTGCTGATCATCGTTGGCCTGGTACTCAACACCACGTTTTTGATTCGCGAGATCCGGCGTAACGAACAGCACGACGCATTTATCAATGCAGTGACACACGAGTTGAAAACACCGCTCGCGTCAATTCGTCTTTATCTGGAAACTCTTAAAAAACGCGACGTCAGCGAAGAACAACAACAGAAGTTTTACGACATCATGCTGGCCGACAGTGATCGTCTGCTGCAAACCGTAGAACAGGTGCTGCGCGCCGGCAGCGCGGGTCAACGCCGCCGGCGTCTGAATCGAACCGTAATTGATTTGACGGAGCTGGTCGGCGAGTGCATTGCGCTGGCCCATACCCGTTACAACCTCCCGCCCGGTTCCATTGCCTACAACGAATCGCTGGATAGCCCGCCAGCCCGAGTGAAGGGCGATGCCGAGGAATTGCGCGCTGCGGTATTAAACCTGCTCGATAACGCGGTGAAATATTCGGACAAGGGAGTTCACGTCACAGTGAATATGTCGGCGCTTGATGACAAGCGGCTCGCGTTGAGGGTGGCAGACACGGGCGTCGGAATACCCGCGGCCCAGTTAAGTCGCGTTTTCAAGCGATTCTATCGCGTGCCCGGTCGGGTAATGGCGCGAGTGAAGGGAACGGGACTCGGACTGTTTATCGTGCATTCGATCGTGGAGAAACATGGAGGCAAAGTCTACGCGGAAAGCGAAGGTCCGGGATTAGGTACCTGCATAACGATCCAACTTCCCAGAGTCTAGAAGTCGCGAACGCGGCGAAAAGAGATCAACAGATGAGCGCTGTCCTGGTAGTGGAAGATGAGCAACATTTGGCTGATGGCCTTCGGTTCAATTTAGAAGCGGAGGGTTATACGGTAAACACGGTGAGCGACGGCGAAGCTGCCCTCGCTCTCATATTCGATGGCCAGGAACGGTACGACGCCATCGTGCTCGATGTGATGCTCCCAGGCAAAGACGGATTTACCGTTGCCGCGGAACTCCGCGCAGCGGGTCAGTTTGTGCCGGTGTTGATGCTGACTGCGCGTGGCCGGCCCGAAGACGTGTTGAAGGGTTTTGAATCGGGCGCCGACGACTATCTACCCAAGCCCTTTGATTTGTCAGTCTTGCTGGCGCGCCTTAACGGCCTACTGCGACGTCGCGAATGGTTTCATCGAGATCAAAATCAAAATCCTCCGGTGATCGCCGAAGGCATTGCTGCCGCGGCCCAGAGCCGGATCGAACAGTTTTGCTTCGATGGGCGGGTCATTGATTTTGAGAATCTTGAACTGCGCACGGCTGAGCAGACGATTCGGCTAACTTTAATGGAGGCTGAGCTGTTGCGTTATCTGATCAAGCACGCCGGCAAAGTGGTTTCGCGCAAGTCAATTCTGGAAGACGTTTGGGGACTCAACGAAGACACCGACACACGGGCGATTGATAACTTCATTGTCAGACTCAGAAAATATCTCGAAGACGATCCCGCAAAGCCCAGTCATCTGCTGACTGTGCGTGGAGTTGGCTATCGCTTTGTCGTGGAATGACAGAAGTGTGCGGTAATACGGTCGCGAGGTCGATTCGAGGTTAAGTCGCCGCCGTCACAATTACGGCGCGCACGCCCTGCAGATCTGAAAAATCTTTTGAGTAGATCGCGTCAACTTTCCGCACCCGCTCAGTCGTCTCCACCAATTCATCACTCGAAATAAAACCATTCTCCGTCAGCGCAATTGCCCAGTTGGGAATGTGCCCGGCGGCATGCAGCAGATCCTCAATGAAGCCCAGGTATTGTTGTTTACTCTGAACGCGCGACCCGAGTTTCCCGGCGCGATTCCGCTCCACGTCTTCCCAAAAATCATCGCCCCCCAGTAACCATTCTTCGCGCCAGCCGACCCGGCTTTGCGGCAACATTTGCGTTTCGACGGGCGGCGGCAAACGCAGAAACATCAAGTCAGTGTGGCGCCGCTCGGCGACAAACGAACGCACGTCCTGGTTAGTGGCTTTGCTGCGCAGCGAATTGTCGTAGGGACGCGGGAATGTTTCCCAGAGTTGGCGGAAAACGTTTGAAAGCGAAAGCGGCTCGCGCAAGTGACGGTTATCGTCAGCGAAACCTCGCACGTAATCACCGACCATCATGCCCAGAGTTAACGCCAGCGCGCGCTTGTAAGGTGTTTCAAGTCGCTCGGCATTGAAGCGCACATTATCAAACCACCAGGCATCAGTTTCGTTAAACCGATTCAGCAGCGAAGGATTATCGAGTCGATCGCGCGGCACGTAAGCGTCTTCCACGATCGAATCAATTTCTGCTTCGCTCAGTCGTTCAGAATTATTCTCGACGATCGCCGTGGCTTTGGTAAACGACCAATTCATCGGATCGTTGGCGGCTACGCGCACCGGCCAACGCTTTAGTTGAGCGCCAAGTTTTGGCTCGCCGGTGAACGGCATCGCGATGGACGCAAACTGCAAACGTCGCAAGACGTTGAGTTCGAAGTTTAACCAGCCATTGGGAAAAGGTGATGACATGTTGAGCATTATTTCATAAACGACGAAAACAAATTCCAGTTGTCGTCTTTGTCGGATTCCGGAGTTTCGGTTGGTGTCTCCGCATCGGGGTCCACTTCGGGTTTCGCAAAAGATCGCAGTTCATCCAGATCCCGGAGAGAAAGAAATGCATTCACGATTGCGGGATCGAATTCAATGCCGGCGAGCTCGATCAATTTGTCGCGGGCCTGCGCTTCCGACAGCGCGGAACGAAACGGCCGCGCGTCGGTCAACGACGCGTAAGAATCTGCGAGCCGCAGAATACGCGCGGCAAAAGGAATTTCATTTTGACACAACGCGTCGGGGTAGCCGCCACCGTTCCACCACTCATGATGCCAACGGACCAGCAATTGAACCGCACGGTCAGCGCTCGCGCGGGCCGCTTCTTGTTCACCGATCACCGGATGGCGCTCGAGGTCGATTCGCTCTTCACTATTCAATGGACCAGCGCGCCCAATGTAATCCCGTTCCATCGCTACTTCACCGAGATCGTGCATGCGCGCGGCAATCCGGATCGACTTTCGGTCGTGCGGCGCAAGATGAAAGGTTTCGGCGAGTGCGTCGGCGATCGCTGCAATCCTGACCGCATGCGGATTTGCATACTGCTCAAAGCGGTCCGCCGCTTCGGCTAGTTGCAAATATGCCTCTCTGGCTTCCAGGTCTTTTTCGCTCCGGGCGTAACTTGCGGACATATTTTTCCTGGTTGAAAACGATCAGTTAACCGCGTTCTTTCGCTTCGACTTTGCGCAACTTCTCCAGTTTTCGCAAGAGAGCAATGGCGTCCGAATTTTTCGGATTAATATCAATGGCCCGATCCAGCTCGGTCTGGGCGCGCCGCAGAAATTTTAGTTCAACATAAAGTTCCGCCAGCATGATCCGGTAAAGCGAACTTCTCGGTTCTAGTTTCACCGCCGCCTGCATTTCATTTTCGGCCAGCCGGCGCGTCTGCTCGTTGGCGGCCAGGGCGCGACCGAAGTAGGCGCGAAACTTCGCGTTTTGCGGATGCGACTTTGAGACGGCCGCCAGTCGGGTGGCGGCGGCATTGACCTGGCCCTGCTTGAGAAGATCTAGTCCCTGCCGAAAGATGGTTTCCGCCTGTTGCTGGTCTCCGGCGGCGTTTTTGTGATCAAACTCTAAATCTTCCGGGTGCTGCGCAGTTTTTCCTTTCGACCCGTGGGAGCCTGCCAGCTGCTGAGTTCGCGCCAGTGTTTGATTGTAAATTGAGCGAGCGTTTGCGTCAGTTAAGGTTTCGTATGCCTGAGTGATCCGCGCAAAGGCGGAACTGATTTGCGTGTGCAATCGGGTCCCCGATTTAAGATGAAATCTGTCGGGATGGTAACGGCGGGCGAGGGCGTAATAAGCCTCTTTGATTTCGTCGGCGTCAGCTTTTGGCGCGACGTCCATCACTTCGTAAAAATTGCTGGCCGCCCGCAAGCGTTCAAGAAACTCACCCAGTGCGTCGTCGCCTTTTACTTCCGCCCAACGATCAGTTTGAACGGGTTGCGCTGTTTCAGTTGCGGTCGGCGAGGGCGTTTTCTTCGGAGTGTCTTTCTTCGCAGGTCCCGTGCGAAACGCATTCTGCCAGTACTCACGTTCGACTAACCCGCTGAGAGCGAGTCCATAAATCACTCGATACGCGTCGAGATCTCTCAACCCACTTACCGCGACCAGTTCTTCGAGCGCGAGCGGTTCGTCGAGGCGGGAAAGGATGAAACCCTCGTTGGGCAGCAAGTCGTTTGCGGAAGCCCCGGCCGTTTTCCGTGAAATAGTCTCGGTCGAATTGCGAAACCGCAGTGAGACGAACGCCAGTGGCAACCTCTGCGCAGCCTCCTTCAGCAGGCTAGCGGGTTCGAGGGTGACCTTTGCCGTCTGATCCAGGCGCGCGCGTTCGTCGAGTTCCCAGGTGCCTTCGGTCCAAAGTAAAGCTACGCGTAAGACGTCAGACACCAGCGTGTTGAGCAACGTGTCGTAGGATTTTTGGCTTAGCTTTCCGCTCGCACACAAAGATGCAGCCAGGCTAAGGTCGGCGCCGGGAGTCTTCAGATTTGCGAACTCTTTTTCTGAAATCACACCCGACTTCTTCAGGTACACACCCAGCCGCAACGTGCGCAGATTAGTCGCCGCAAAGACGATCCGCCCGCGTTCGAAATACACGGCCGTTTTTACCTGCTCGTGTTCCAGTCTCAACGCGCCCGACAATTCCTTGGAAGCGATTTCGCGGATCAGTTCGGCGAGTGGTTGGTTGGTAAGTTTCCCGTTCATGCGTTATTGATGATCAGCCGCGCGCTTCAGCGCCGGCAAGCATCATAGCGCACGCTTTAGTTAAAGAAAAAGCTAGGCTTTGACACTCAATCGAGGCAGACTTATATTGAACTACCGAAACAATAAAGTTCCACGCGCCCGACTGGCAAAGTCGGCGCGAGCATGCGATCCAAAGGTTTTCCAGGAAGAAAAAAGTGGGGGACAGTTTGACGATCATGGATGGGGCGGAAGCGGACCGGGTCGACCAGCGCGTTGCCGATCTGATTGAGCAGTTAAAGCAGCGGACGGTTGAACTTGAAGAGGCGAATCGAGAGCTGCGTTACGTCTCGAATTATCGCTCGCTGTTTCTGGCGCGCATGTCACATGAGCTGCGCACTCCGTTGACCTCAATCCTGGGTTTTACTGAAATCCTGCTCGACCAGGAGAAGTTGACGGAAACTCAACAGCGATTCTGTCAGAAGATTCAAAACTCGGGCATGCAGCTTTTGACGAGTCTGAATCAATTGGTGGATCTCTCGCGGCTGGAGATTGGGCCGGCGGAACTCTTTCTACAGGAATTTTCTCTGGCCGAGACGTTGCGAGAAAGCTGTGCTGCCGTGGCCCGGCTGGTCCAGAAGCAGGGGGTCCAGCTTGAGTCTGATCTGGCTCAGGGCATTACCACCATCGTTTCCGACCAGGGACGTTTACGCCAGATCGTCTACACTTTTCTCGCGTGGTCTGTCAGCCGCAGCCGCGAGGGCCAGGTCATCAAAGTCTACGCTGAGATGCTTCCAGACACTGTGCTCAAAATTTCGATCGACGATGAAGGCGATCCGGTGAAAGACATGCAGAGAATTTTTGAACCTGACGAAGCGCCCCAGGGCGGCAAGACCGACCTCAATGCGCTTGGGGTAATCATCGGTCGGCGTTTGCTGGCTGCAATGAAAGGCACCGTCGCCCTCGAGAATCTTTCGTCCGGATTGCGTACTTCAATTCAGATACCGATCAGGCATCCAAAGCAATAATCTCGACGCTTTGGCCGAAGACCAGTTACATCGATCAGATCACGTCTCCGCGTTTGTCATTGAATTTGATCAGCGGCAGTCAAAATAAAAATGGCAGAAATCTTGATCCGCGAATGCAACTCGCTTGCCGAGTTTGATAGTTGTATCCGTTTGCAACGTGAAGTTTTTGGCCTGCGGGATCTTGAAGTTTCACCCCAACGCCACCTGATCGTTTCGCGTCAGGCAGGGGGCTGGACTCTCGGCGCCTTTGTTTCCGATGAAGCCGGTGATGAAAGACTGGTGGGGTTCGTTCATCATCTTGCGGCCGTCTTCGGCCAGGAAATCTTTGGCTATTCCCACATGATGGCAGTCGCGTTTGACTATCAAAACCGCGGGGTAGGGGCCCGTTTGAAGTGGAGTCAACGAGCGCGCGCCCTGGCCGAAAGCCGCCAACGAATTCGATGGACCTGGGACCCGATGCAGGCACGAAACGCCTATTTCAACTTACACCGGTTGGGCGTGGTCGTAGCAAGCTACGCGGAGAATTTCTACGGCACTGATTATTTAACCACTTCAACCTCAGCTGCTGAGCAATTGCCGGGAATCGACAGCGATCGGATCTTCGCCGACTGGCGGATTCGATCTCAACGGGTGACGGAATTGGCTGAGAATGCCGCGCATCCCGAAACTACTTCTCCAATCGTGATATCCGCCACCCCCTCGGCGAAAATCACCATCCCTGCTGAATGGACCAAACTCGTGGCCGCCGATCCGCAAGCGGCGCGGCAGGAGCTATTGCGCGTGAGAAGCGAATTTCAGACGGCCTTTGCAGCTGGCCTGGTGGCCGCGGATTTCCACCGCTCATCGGACCGGCCGCAATATTTACTCTACGACGCTCGAGCACTCGAATCTGTTCTCGGTTTCGCAGTATGACGTTCACCCGCTTCGATCGATATGTCGACCGCCATGCACGCAGCTTCACGGAGCGTCTGCAAGCGCTTTGTCGTATGCCTTCGGTTGCCGCGCGGGGCACCGGCATGCGCGCAGTGGCGGAGTCAGTCGAGCAATTGATGCAACGAGTCGGCATGGGCACGCGTTCTTTCCGCGTCGGCAGTGGCTACCCGATCATTTATGGTGAATGCGGCGCCGGCAGTCAAAGCTATGTGGTCTATGGTCACTACGACGTGCAACCGGTCGGACATTTGAGTGAATGGTCAGTTGGACCATTTGCCGCTTCGATCGTGGACGGAAAACTCTACGCGCGCGGGGCGGCGAACAGTAAAGGTGACTTGGCGGCGCGACTAGGGGCGGTCGAAGCCTATCAAAAAACGTTTGGCAAACTTCCTGTTTCCCTGCGATTTTTTGTCGAAGGAGAGGACGGGCTGGGAAGCGCCAGCTTGTATCGCTTCGCCGCTGAGAATCCCGAATTGCTGACCGCCCAGGGATGCATCTGGGACGAAGGTTACAGGGACACGAAGGAGCGTCCGGTAATCAGTCTTGGGTTTAAGGGGATTCAGTTTTTGGAACTGCGGGCCCACGGGGCGCGCACCGATCTTCACTCCAAGTGGGGGGCCATCGTGCCCAACCCTGCGTGGCGTCTGGTGCAGGCCCTGGCGACGATTACTTCGCCGAAGGGAGTGATCACGATCGACGGTTTTTCTTCCAAGGTCGCGCCAATCAGCGACGAAGATCTTGAGGCGCTAAAAGCGATCGAACTGGACGAAGCGGGATTGAAACGCGAGTTTCATATCGGTCATTGGGTGCGTTCAATGAAAGGCCCCGCGCTCGTGAAGGAACATATTTTTGGTCCAACCTGTACGATTTGTGGCATTCAAACCGGGCACACTGAAGCGGGCGCTAAAACTGTCCTGCCGAGCACGGCCATGGCCCGACTCGATTTTCGATTGGTGCCGGATCTGACTCCGGAGTTGGTAGTCAAACTTTTACGCGATCATCTCGACGTTCGTGGTTTCAAAGATATCGAGATTATTGAACTTGGCAGCGCGCCTTTGGCGAAGGCCTCGGGGCGTTCCGCGGTGGCGCGAGCGGTGATTAGTTCGGCGGCGGAAGTTTATGGCGTCGCGCCGCTCGTTTATCCGATGGATCCTGCGAGTGGACCAGTCGGAGCAGTCTGTGGCGCGTCGTCGCCGCCTACGCCGGTTGCCTCATTCGGGATCAGCTACGCCGGTTCGAATCCGCATGGGCCTGACGAAAATATCCGAGTTGACGACTTTCTGCAGAGCATAAAGTTTATCGGCCGCGTGATTCATAAGCTGGGTGAGGCCAAAACCAAAACCAGCGGCATCAGCAGGACCAGCGGCGCAAGAGACGTCAGAGCAGCGACATAGCGCGATTGAGGGAGATTGGGATTTGGGGAAGACGACGTCGAGTGCACGCGAAATAGGAAAACTGCGCGAAGAGATTCAGCGCCATGAAGAACTGTATTACGTTCAGGATGACCCCGAGATTTCAGACGTTGACTACGACGTCTTAATCGAGCGACTGAAGGATCTTGAGCTCAAACATCCGGAACTGGTGACGCCAGACAGCCCTACGCAACGGGTGGGCGGACGGCCGGCAGAAGGCTTTGCCGAAGTTGTTCATCGCCGGCCCATGCTTTCGCTCGATAATAGCTACAACATTGAAGAACTCCGCGCGTTTGATCAGCGCTGCCTGCGTCTCGCTGACGGAAGACCGATCGAATACGTGGCCGAGTTAAAAATCGATGGGCTCTCGCTTTCGCTCCACTACGAAAACCAATTGTTGACCCATGGCGTCACTCGCGGCGACGGCCGGATCGGCGAAGACGTAACTCAAAACGCCCGCACCATTCGCAGCATTCCACTCAAGCTACGAACAGAGAAACCCATCGGCGCCGAACTGGAAGTCAGAGGCGAAGCTTTCATTCCGCGCAAAGTGTTCGAACGGACCAACGCTGAACGGGAAGAGCAAGGGGAACCCCGGTTTGCAAATCCGCGAAACGCCGCCGCCGGCGCCATCAGGCAGCTCGACTCACGAATCGTCGCCGGCCGGAAACTCGAGATGTTTGCCTACGACTTACTCACGGGTGATCGGAAGCCGCTGGAAACGCACTGGAAAGCGCTTGACTGGATGGAGGCGGCAGGTTTCAAAGTGAATCCGCATCGTAAGCTATGCAGCTCGATCGAAGAGGTAATTGAGTTTGCAAATGAGATCGAAACGAAGCGCGACGATCTGGACTACGAGATTGACGGCCTGGTCGTAAAAGTAAACTCGACCGCGATGCAGGATGAGTTTGGCACAACCAACAAAGCGCCGCGCTGGGCCATCGCTTACAAATATGCCGCGCGGCAAGCGACCACGAAGGTTGTGTCAATCGTGGTCCAGGTAGGCCGGACGGGAGCGCTCACGCCGGTGGCCAACCTGGAACCCGTGAGTTTGGCAGGCACTACAGTGGCGCGCGCTACGCTTCATAATCCTGATGAAGTTAAGCGGCTTGGTATCAGGATTGGCGATTGGGTGTTGATCGAAAAAGGCGGCGACGTAAGTCCCAAAGTGTTGAAGGTAATCGAGTCGAAGCGCACTGGGGAAGAGAAGCCTTTTCGGATGCCGAAGAAATGCCCCGTCTGCGGTGGCGAAATTTCGCGGTTGGAAGGCGAAGTAGTTTCCCGTTGTGTCGCCGCCGATTGCCCGGCCCAGCTCAAAGGGCGTTTGCTCCACTTTGCCTCGCGCCGCGCCATGCGCATCGAAGGACTCGGCGAATCCCTCGTTGAGCAGTTTGTAGTAACGGGCAAAGTTCACGACGCGGGCGATCTTTACCAGCTCACGCTTGACGACATCGCGGCTCTGGAACGAATGGCCAAGAAGTCTGCTGCCAACCTCTGTGCGCAGATCGAAGCGAGCAAGTCTCGCGACCTTTCAAACCTGGTTTACGCGCTCGGCTTGCGTCACGTTGGCGACCGCACGGCAACCACGCTTGCGCGCCATTTCGGTTCCTTGGCTGCTCTCACAAAGGCGACGGTAGAAGAACTGGACGACATTCCCGAGATCGGTCTGACGGTGGCCCAAAGCGTTCACGATTGGTTTCGCGATGAAGGCAATCTCGATCTCTGTCGCCGGTTGGAAGTTGCCGGCGTGACCACCACTGTGAAAAAAGAGCGTGAGGTGTCGGACGAAAGATTCGCTGGTAAACAGTTTGTCCTCACGGGAACGCTGCAAGGCTTTACTCGCGACGAAGCGCGCGCAGCAATTGAAGCTGGCGGTGGCCGGGTGAGTTCTTCGGTCAGCAAGAAAACTGACTATGTGGTGGCCGGTTCGGAAGCAGGATCAAAACTTGATAAAGCGACTGAGCTCGGCGTGACTGTGATCGGCGAGGACGCGTTTCAGAAACTGCTGGCGTAAGCGTTTGAAAACTCGCGCAGTAGCCCGACTGTCAGCCTCGGCGTAGAATACAACCTCGAACACTTTGAAATCATGCCTTTGTTAACGAGCGGCCTTCGCTCGGGCAAACGGGCTTTAATCGAAACGGAGATTTATGGCTGAGATAGCAAATAAAAATGGAAAGCTGGAATTGCTTTATACGATGTTCTGTGACGACGTGCGTCTGGAGGTGGGCAACAAGCTTTCGTTCATGGGAGTTTTTCAAAACATCATGGTCCAACAACTGC
>JANLZV010000640.1:0-2435 GCA_031366425.1 Pyrinomonadaceae bacterium
CGCAGCCGCTCGAGCGCCTCGAGCGTGCCGGTGAAGGCCGTGACGGTCTCGCCGTCGTCGGCGAACGTGACCTCCCACAGCTCGTTCGCCTCATCGATCCGCTCGTCGGGGATCCCCAGCCGGCGGTACATTCAAAACGTAAAGTACCGGTACCCTTTTCTGCCAATCAACTGCGTTTTCGAACGTTCCGCGGATGCGAGTCGACTCTTTGCGAATGAAAGTTTAGACGCTGTGTTCGTCGACGCTGGTCATAACGAGGCAGATGTAAGGAAAGACATCGAGGCCTGGCTGCCGAAGGTCAAGAACTCGGGGATTTTGTTTGGCGACGACTGGCTTTTCGATTCAGTCAAGAAAGGGGTCTTAGCCGAGTTTGGTCCCGAGCGGGTGAGCGAATCAATAAATGGTTACTTGTGGTCGGTGAAGAAAGATGAGAGTAATTTGCGCGCTGACCAAAGGAGAGCTTCACCGGAACCAGATGTTAGCGAGAGAGCATTCGCGAAGGAAGCCTGAATAATTAGATAGCGATTGAGTATGCGTAAACTGATCTTAAAAAACTGGTTGAGTCCCGGCGACATCCTGATGCTCACGGCCGCGGTGCGCGATCTTCATCTCACTAATCCGGGACAGTTTCAGACAGATGTACGCACTCCGTGTCCGGGGCTCTGGGAAAATAACCCGTTCATTACCCCTCTCGACGAAGACGATCCCGAGGTTGAGAAGATTCAGTGTGAGTATCCGCTCATCAATCGTTCGAATCATCTCCCTTATCACATGGTTCATGGCTTCCGTTTGTTCCTGCAGGAGAAACTTGGTGTCAACATCGAACCGCACGCGTTCAAAGGCGACGTCCACATCGCGCCCAGGGAAAAGCGCTGGTTGTCGCAGGTGGAAGAGACGGAAGGGTTAGGCGCGCGTTTCTGGATTATCGTTAGCGGAGGCAAACGAGATTTCACTGCCAAGTGGTGGGACCCGGATCGTGCGCAGCAGGTCGTGGATCACTTTCGGGGCAGAATACGTTTTGTTCAGTGTGGTGAAGGCGGCCACCATCATCCAAAACTGAACAATGTAGTTGACCTGGTGGGGAAGACCGATCTCCGACAACTCGTGAGATTGATGTGGCACGCCGATGGAGTGATTTGCCCGGTCACAATGTTCATGCATCTTGCGGCTGCAGTTGAAACGAAACCGGGTCGGCCGATGAACCGCCCGTGTGTAGTCGTGGCCGGCGGGCGCGAACCCGCGCAGTGGGAGGCTTACCCACACCATCAGTATCTGCATACCAACGGCGCACTGCCATGTTGCGACAACGGAGGCTGTTGGAAAAGCCGGGTCGAGCCGCTCGGCGATGGTGACGAGAAGGATCAAAGTCTATGCCTGAGGCCGGTGAGATTGGCGACGGGGCGAAAACTTCCACAGTGTCTGGATATGATCACCGCTTCAGACGTAATTCTGGCTGTAGAACGATATTTGTGTTTCGAGCAGCCGCCGCAAGTTAGTCAAGTTGTAATTGGCGAGGCCGCGATCTCCGGTAATTCTATTTTGCAGACGCCGCGATCAGACGGACGTGCTTACGATGATCTTCAGATTGTAGTTTAACGGTAAAGAGTCCTGCTTTAGCTTTTGATGGGCACGCGAAAAGGAGAGTGCGGATGAGGTGCTCCAAGTGTAATGCCGATTTAGCGCCGGGCGAAATGTTTTGCGGTGAATGTGGGCATCCCGTGCAGATCGCGCCTGCGCCTCCGACTCCCATTAGTAATGTAGTGCAACCCGCAGCGCCTGGGAGTTCAAATCGGCTAGGTCTCATCATCGGAATTGTTTCAGCCGGGCTACTCCTGCTGATGGCCATCGTAGGAATTGGCGTGTGGCTGTGGCTGCGAAGTTCGAGCCCACAAGAAAAACCAAACCCATCGCCGTCGCCGACGGCTTCACCGACGCCCACACCAACTCCGGAACCCACGCCCACTCCGAATCTCAGCATCATTGGCACATGGGACTGCGAGGTGAAGTCAACCGATTTAACACTGCGCGGAACTGCGGTCCTCAGGGATGATCCAAATCCCAAGACCGCGGTGCCGTTGGGCACTTCGGCAATCATGGGTAGTCTTACCAGTCAGGCAGGCCTGGGTCGCATAGTCGGAACATTTGACGGCCAAAGGTTTTCTTTCAAACTTTCGGACGCAAGTGGAGACTCCTCGCAATTGGATCTCACACTTTCCGCCGATGGAAACTCAATGTCAGGAGAGGGTTCCGGTCTTGATGGGCGGGGCGCCGTGAAGTGGTCGATATCGTGTGAACGATCCAAGTAGTTAGCCAAGGGGTTGAAAGCACCGGGTCAAGAGGAATGGTATGAAGTGCTCTCAATGTGGCGCCGTATTAGCGCCGGGCGAACTGTTTTGTGGTGAATGCGGAAAACCGGTCCAGGCGTCGGCACCGGT
>JANLZV010000663.1:0-3530 GCA_031366425.1 Pyrinomonadaceae bacterium
TGAAAAATCAATGGCTTATTTTGCCTGCGGCATTAATAGTTTTAATTTTTGTATCAACATTATTTCGCTACCGCATTGATCTTACAGCAGAAAAAAGATTCAGCTTAAATCAATCCACAAAAACATTATTAAGCAATGTTGATTCAACTATTAACATTACCGTTTTTCTTACCGGCGATTTACCTGCTGATTATAAAAAATTAAGCATTGCAACAAACGATTTGCTGAACGAGTTTCGGGTTGATCCTGACAATCGTTATCTGGGCGCGCTCCTGGCAAAACGCGCGCGAGCCCATTCCGAATGCACGATAATGCCTTCAGCACCGCGAGCGAGACGGCAGTTGAGCGGAAAATCTGTCGGCAAGCTCATCTGAGCGGGGGTGCTCCCGCGTTCCAACGATTCGGCGGCGGCTCGTGCCGCGCGTGGTCCATGACAGGCCAGCATCTCTTCCAGGTAGACTTCAACGCGTCCCGAGGCCTGGGCCAAACCCATAAAAAAATCCTGCAACGCAAAATCGTGAAACACGATGATACCGGGATGCTCGCGAGCCGTCTTGAGCATCGGCGTGTGATAACGATGATCGTTTCCCATGTGGTAGACGATCGCGTCGAAGTTCTTCAGGGTGTGCAGGACCGCAGGATCTCGCCGGTAGTCGCGCCAGGTAAACCGCTTGCGTATCTCCGGGTTTGAAGGTTCAAAGCCATCGACAAAGAGCGTGATCTCGGCACCGGCGGCCAGATAGGGCAGAAGCTCTTCGCTGTAATCGGAAATTCCGGAGGGCTGTGGATTTAGTGGACTGAAATAAGCAAGACGCATAAAACGGGTCAGAAATTAGAGGTCAGAAGATAGAAGATAGAAGACAGAATACAGAAGTCAGAATATAGAAGTTGGAAGTTTATCGATGTCGGTCACCAATAGTTTTGCATGGCGCTTTAGCTCGGATCGGTTTTTCAGGTCTGATGTTCACTGCTTACTTTCTTCACGATAGCGCCAACGTAAAATGAGCCGCAAATAGAGCCGTCAGTAAAGCGAACAATACGGTAAAGACCGCGCGGATCGACTGGTCAACTAATCGTCGCCGCCCAAACGTTGCCAGCACCAGGTAGACGGGAAACACGACCATCGCGTAACGCGCTTGCGATTGTAACAGCGCGGATGAAAGTGCGACCAGCACGGTCAAAAGCGTGTAGGTGGCGAGTGCGAACTGTCGTCGCTTGAGCAGTATGCAGCCGCACGCGAGGGCCAGTACGACTGTGGAAAAGTTTAGCAGTCTGAAATCCCAGTGGGCCGCAATTTCTGCTGGATGGCCCAGGTAATCAAACAGTGGCGTGAAGAAAAATCCCGCTTTCCGTCCCCATGCGGCCATCGCGCCCTTGAATGCGAAGGCGTTACCGGTGAGAAAATGGAGATAGATCATAAAAGAGACCAAGCCAGCGGGAATTAGCAGTAAAGCAAAAAAACCTTTTCGCAAATCTCGAAGACTACGCAGCGGCCGGTACATTTCCCAATAGAGCACCGCCAGGGCCACCAATAACAAGATTCCCGTGGTGCGCGTGGCTGAAGCGAGAGCGCCACACGCTCCGGCGAGCCACCAACGTTCACTCTTCGCGAAATAAAAACTTCCCACCGTCAACATGAGAAAAAGCGACTCGGGTAAGGGAATCGAGAAGAAATAACTTGTGGGAAAGACGGCGAGATAAAACAAACAACGCTCGGCATCTTCGACGCTCATTCCAAAAAGCAAAGTCAGGCGGTGCAACATGAAAAGGGCGAGGAGAAAACAGAGGTTCGAGATCGCCATGCCGGTCAAGACAAATTCGCCGGTGACATACGAAGCCAGGTGAAGCAACAAAGGAAAGAGGGGAAAGAACGCCCAGTTGCGTGGCACGTCGTTGTTGAAAGGGATTCTTTCATAGCCGTGTTCCGCGATCCCGACGTACCAATTGACATCGGCGGTCAACACTTCCTGCCGCAACACGCGCGACACCGGCGCCTTATCAAGGGAAAGGTAACTGTCGAAGTGACCCGGAAAAGCGTCCGGCCCAGTTTTCATCAGGCCTACCGCCAGGAAGATGGTGAACACGATTAAGCGCGAGAGCACAAAAGCAAATAGAGTGGCGCGGACGCTGCGGTCCCCGAGCAGACGACGCAGGCCTGCGGCGACGGTTGATCCACGCGTCTTGACGCGGTTGTTGGCCGTCGAAGATTCTGCAGCACCAGGTGCGTTTGCGTTTGCACCTGGGCCCGCTGGTGGGTGGTCAGTTGTCATTCGTTGCGAGAAGGCGTTTATGTTTTACCGAAACGCGCCGCCAGGCTCAAGCATCAGACATCCTGCGCAGATTCTCGCGGGGTATGATAGAGTCGCACGCCCGTAGGGATTCAGTCATTTAAGGTGCCGTGAACGATGCTGATTTCCGTAATCGTCCCCTGCTATAACGAAGAAGAAGTTATCGTCGAGACGAATCGCCAACTCGTCGCCACGCTGGCCTCGCTTGACCCGATCGATTTTGAAATCGTTTACGTTGACGACGGTAGCGGAGATCGAACTGGGGACATCCTGCGCGAGATTCAAGCTGAGGACAAGCATGCGCGAGTGGTTCGCTTGTCGCGCAACTTCGGACATCAACTCGCGGTGAGTGCGGGGCTTGAGCATGCTGCGGGCGATGCTGCGGTTATCATTGATGCCGACCTGCAAGATCCTCCCGAAGTAATCCCCGAAATGGTTGCGCGCTGGCGTGACGGCTATCACGTGGTTTATGGCCTACGCACCGACCGATCCGGCGAGACCGCGTTTAAGCTTTGGACTGCCAAGCTCTTCTACCGTTTTATTAACCGGCTTTCAAAAGTAAAAATTCCGCTCGACGTCGGCGACTTTCGCCTGATCGATCGACGAGTGGTCGACGTCTTGTTGTCCATGCCTGAGCGCGATCGTTTTCTGCGCGGCATGGTCAGTTGGATTGGATTTCGCCAGGTAGCGGTGATGTACAGCCGCGCTGAGCGGCGCGCGGGCGAGAGCAAGTATCCCCTGCTAAAGATGTTGCAGTTTGCGGCTGACGGCGTGCTTTCGTTTTCGCTGACGCCGCTGCGGCTCGCGCTCTGGATTGGGTTTCTATCAATCGCGATGGCCTTCGCCGGAATTCTCTACGCCCTGATAATTCGGCTCTACACGAACGACTGGGTGCGCGGTTGGACCTCAATCTTTACCGCGGTGCTTTTTATCGGCGGCGCGCAACTGGTGACCTTGGGAATTATCGGCGAGTACATCGGACGGATCTATGCCGAGGTCAAACGCCGGCCATTGTACGTTATCGAGGAACGACTCGGATTCGAGGACGACTCGGCAACACCTCCCAACACTAAGGAGTAACGCAAACTGTCAGTCTGAGTTATTCCCGGTGGTGCGTCTACGCTCAACTAGCTGACCCTGATACGCGTGCAAACTAACAGTTTGCGTTACGAATTTGATCCTGCGCTCAAACTAAAAAGTAAAAGGAAAACGACGGCCGCTGCTGCCAGCCTGGGCCAGGCG
>JANLZV010000695.1:0-4111 GCA_031366425.1 Pyrinomonadaceae bacterium
TGAGCAGCCGGAAATTTGTTGACGTTCTAGACCGGGTCTAGTCCGGAACACTCTCGTTGGTCAGGATTCCTGAACCTCTATAATCTCATTTTCAAGGCTCTTGCTGCTGCGGCGGCCAACCATTGCGTTTCATTTCCTTCATCCTCACTTGATTTTGTTTGAAGGAACAGGAGTGGGACTGCCCTTAGTCGGCACCCGCGCCGCCATGGCTCGACCTTCAGGCGTGGTCCACTTTTGTCCGTAGAAGAATCCATCCGTCGCAGAGGTGGCCACGAGTCGTTTGTCTAAAATGCTGCCGCCCGCGGGAATGTCCATGTCAATCAGGTAAGAATTGAAATAGAGATTGACGTTGCCGTTTTGTTCCGCGTGCTTCACGAGCGTTCCAGCGCTCCCAACTGTCCAACGCCAGGTGCGAAATTTTTCGCCGTTATCCATCATGCTGCATTCCCAATTGCCCGGATGCTCGGACATTGAAAAGCCATGCCCGCTGTTTTTCCACTCGAAGGGTAAAGGTGCGCGGACCAAACTGAACCCGATGTCGTCCTTATAGACGGGGCCGGCCTTATAGGCGGGCGCGATCCGGTCAGTGTAAATTTCTTCGTAACGTCGCACTGGCTGTGGCGGCAGCACGTCGCCTTGATTGCCTCCTCCCAAATCAATATGTTTGCCGTCAACCGAGCACCGCACGTTAAAGACGCCAAGCGTTTTTCCTTTTTCGCTAGGCGACAGGCTGAACAGAATCTCCATTTGATTCAAGTCGCTTGTTCTTCGGGCTTCGCCGGACAGGACATAACCAAACGCCCTGGCGGGACGAAGAAAGAGAATACTGACTGGGGCTTCGGCGTGGCGCGAAATCATGTAGCGCGGCGACTCGGGCACCGAAAGTTTGCCTACCTGGGCGTTCACTCGATCAACCTTGAGAACTTCGATTTTGTATTTTCTAACGGATGCTTCGGCATTCGTGCCGCCATTGATTACAACGACATCAACGTCAAACTTGCCCAACTCTTTCGTCGCATTTTTGGAATCCCAACATCCATCAATGTAGATGAAGCTCACGTCCGCGGGATTTCTTGTGGTCATGTTGTAACTGCCGGCTTCACAACGAGTGCTCGCGACGGGCGCGCCGGCTTTGGAGACGACAATCTTGAACGCCGTGTGCGCCGGATAGATGCCCATCACCCGCACCGACGATTTCAAAGCCCAGCCGGTGGGAACCTCCATATGCTTTTCGTCGAGGACGTGCGAGGTCATGGCTTCAAACCAGGTAAACCCATCGTCAACATAGTTCCCGCCCGGCTGCGAAACTGCTTCAGTTCGTCCCACCGATTCGCGTGTGCCTTCGACTGAGGTTGACGTCGCGGGAGGTTGAGACGGCTGCGTCGGCGATGTTGGCTGGGGTTGAGCCGGTTGATTCGGTCTCGTCCGGGGAATCCTAGGGATTCGTATCTGGGCGCTAACCGCAAGGCATGTCAGGGCGAGCAAGACGAGCAGGCAAACTGTCGAGGCTGTTTTCTTCATCATCACTTTCTCCGTTTCAATGTCATCAACTTTTTGTCAGAACCGCCTCACTTAACTTTGTTTGAAGGCACGGGGGCGGGACTACCCTTCGTCGGAACTTTCGCCGCCATGGCTCTACCCTCGGCCGAGGTCCAGGGTCGCCCGTAGAAGAGCCCTTCGGCAGCGGAGGTCGAGGCCAGTCGCTTGTCCAACTTGCTTCCCCCTGCCGGGATCTCCGTATCGATTAGATAAGTGTTGTAAGACAGATTGACGTTGCCGTTTTGTTCCGCGTGCTTGATAGGCATGCCGTCGCGTCCAACCGTCCAGCGCCAGGTACGCCATGTTTCGCCGTTGCTCATCAAGCTGCATTGCCAGTTACCCGGGTAATTTTTCATCGTCAAACGGGAACTATCTCCGTCTGTGCCGAATGTCAGGGGCAATACCATCCGCATCATCGAAAATCTGACTTCATCCCGATAGGGCGTGCCGCTTTTGTAAGCGGGTGCCAGACGGTCTGTATAGACCTCCTCGTAATGACGGTCGGCGCTGAGTTCGGTTTTGTCGGCATAAGGTCGCGGGCCGGGCATTTCCAGCTGTTTGCCGTCAACCGCACAACTCAGATAACCCTCCCGCATTTTTTCGTCGGCGCTCGGTGAGAGATTGAAATAAATTTCGACGGTGTTTTTGTTTTTGATGGGCGAGCGCTCGTCGTAGCCGATGTAACTGTGCGCGTTGCTAGGTCGCAGGAAGAGAAAACTAACCGGGGCTTCGGCGTGGCGCGAGATGTAATAGTGCGGAGCGTCCGGCTGAGGGTTGCTAAAACCGCCGCCAATGCGATCTACCTTGAGAACGTCGATTTTGTATTTGCGTACGGACGTTTCCGCGTCGTTGTCGCCGTTGATGGCGATAATCTCAACGTCGAATTTACCGAGTTCCTTAACCGTCTTGGTTTTGTCCAAACAGGAGATAGTGACGATTTGACTGAGGACAGACTTGCGCGGTTCGGAATCATATTTAAAAGCCTCGCAACGAGTCGTCGCCAGCGCGTTACCGGCACGCGACACAATAACCTTGAAACCACTGCGCTTTGGATAGTCGCCAATCAAACGAAGCTGCGAACTCAGCGCCCAACCCGTGGTGACGGGCCGGTGCTGAGCGTTCAATTCCTCCGTACTGACCGCTTCAAACCAGGTGTAGCCATCGTCAATAAAATTTCCGGCGGGCTGCATTGTGGTTTCGGTTTCACCTGCACGTTGGCGCGGGTTATCACGCCGCGCCGGAGACGATGGTGGTGGTTGCCCCGGTTCCGCAGGCGAGGTAGGGGCCGGTTGCGTCGGTTGAGTTGGTCTCGGTCGGGGAATCTTTGGGATTCTTATTTGGGCGCCAACTGTGAGGGTCGTCATGGCCATCATTACAAGCGCAAACCACGCACTTGAAACTCTCTTTTGCACTGATGGGGTTCTCTGCATTTTCATCGGTTCCTCCGGAGTCCTCTTCTAGTTGTTAGCTTGGGTCAACCTACTGCTGACCGAAGCGGCCGCGATACTCACCTGAGAGTAGGAACGCCTTAATCATCTCGGCCCGTTTCACGCGGTTTAGCGCTACTGCCTCGTCCCGGACATTCTCTCCGGGGAGGCTGAAACTGTTCAGCTTACCCAGCCAGAAGTTGTATCCATTGAAGTTCCCGTCCGGCGCGTCGTCGGGATTGCGTCGCAAATATCCGAAGTATTGCATCAACACAAATGCCGGGTTGTATTGCGCGCCATAGACAGAGTCCGATTCCGCGGCTGAACGCAAAGCCGCCGCTCGTCCGTCCGTATCTCCTGAGCCATAAGCCGTAATTGCCGCCTGGCGTTCGTTCGCAGTCGGCGACACACCCGCGCTGGCGAAAAGCGCGTCCACATAGAGACTCGAACTTTGGCCCAGCGGATGAAGCGTGACGAACGCGGCCCGTTGCACGTACTCACGCAGGAAGGCCTGGCGATTGGCCTCAAGTAACGTGTCCGCACCCGGCTGCCCAATTACCACTCCCTCGCCGATCTGCCGCGCATCGCGCAGGAAAGTTAAGTAGCGCGGATTTTCGGGTTGCGTTCCGAAGGATGACTTCGCTAAGCGGATATAGAAGTAGCCCGTCTGTTGGAATTCAATCGAAAGGAAGAAAGCCGCACTAACGTTCTGTCGCCGGTCGCTGATGCAGGCGGCATCCGATCCGCAGGAAGTAATCTGCGAAGTCCAGAAAGCTAGTCCCCCAGCGTCCGGCTCGCGGTTAAAGAAGTCGTGATATTGCTGGCGGACGAAGCCCTCGGGGTCATCAATGGAGTTGCCGACATTTGTGTCGCTGTCATCGTTGATCTGGACCGTGGTGGTGGTGAGTGTCCCCAGGACCGCTCCGGCGGATGGATTAGACAGCACCACAGAAAAAGTTTCGGTCGGTTCCGTTAGAGTATCCTCGTTAATGAGAACATTGACGGTCTTGGTCGCCTCGTTCGAGGCGAAACGAAGAGTACCAGCCAGGTAGAGATAGTCACTGCGCTGCGAAGCAGTGACATCGGCAGTCGCGTAATCAACCGCAAGGGCCTGGGAAAGATCGCCCAGCCGATTGACTGTGACC
>JANLZV010000705.1:0-4429 GCA_031366425.1 Pyrinomonadaceae bacterium
GCCGTCTGCCCCGCCCTCTGCTCCGCCGTTTGACCAGCCGCGGGCGCAGTTGTTTCAGGCTTTGGTTTGGGAGGTTCTTTTGCTCGCCATGATGCGAGACGAACTTTGAACGCATGATGCCCCTGCACCATCGCCTGGACCAGATGCGAATGGTCGCGAAGCCAACGCCCGAAGCGACTAACGCCTGACTGTCTCCGGACAAACGACGGAGCAGTTTTGAACGCATCGTCCAGCACGAGATGGTCGTCTCGATAGACAAAGTAAGGAATCTCGTCGGTCTTTTTTAATACCCGCGAGTTATCTGTGATGTCATTGTTAGTAGTGATCGTCAGCATCACTATGTCAGGCGAATACTTCCAAACGCGTTCGCGCAGCGTCAACAATTCCTGCGCAGTGCCATAACCCGACACGCCAAAATTAATCACTTCGATCTGGCGGCCCCCAAAGGCGTTACATTCGCGGAGCTTTCCTTCCATCACGGACCAAAACGCTTCGGTGTCCGAAACGGAAAGGGCCTCAGGATAGGAATCGCCGAGGACAGCTATGCGGACGGTGCCTGCCGGCTTGGCCACGGCGTGTTCACGATCGCGAAGACCGTCGCTGTTAACTCGAATGTAAGCGACACCTTCTTTGCGATACCAGCCTTCCACTCCGGGACGGAGCGCGTAACCTCTGGAAGCATCAACCTGATAAAACTCCGGATACGAGAAACCGATGATCCGCAGCCCGATCTCGGCCACGCCGGCGCCAATCACGATGCCGAACAGAACTAAAGCGAGCTTTGCAAAAACGCGCTTCAGCGAACGAGATTTATCACTCATTAAGTTGATTGCTGCCGAAATGCCGGCCTTGAAGGCGCCAGTTAGCGCAGCTGCGATTCGTCTAACTGAAAGACAAATACCTTAAGCGAACGCGTTAGATTTTGTCCAAGCGAGGTTGAGGTAGACGATGGACCAGATCAGAAAATGATGAGGCCCGGTTGTGCTCTCCCCTTCACAACCGGGCCCCAATCAAGGTCGCCGTTTTTACACGACCACCAAGCTGATTAAAACTGTTAGTAGCGACGGTTCTTGTTGCGAATTTTGTAGGTGTAAATCGCTGAACCCGCACCGCCGGTGATCGCGCCGATAATTGCACCCTTCTTGCCGCCGATCAGGGCGCCTAAAACCGCGCCACCTGCCGCGCCCCCCGCGGTAGTGATCTTGTCCCGATGCTGTTCCCAGACGGAACGGTTACGACCGTATCGGTAATCATCGTTGCGATAGACCTCGTTTTGGTATGCGCTGCTGCGATAGACATTGGTCTGATTGCGACGATCGTATCGACTAACATTCGTCGCGCGGTTGCAACTGCGACCTCGCGTTTGAGCTGCAGCCGGTAACGCTGTCATTCCCAGAACCGTGAGACAAATGACTGTGGCAATTAGTTTCTTCATCGTTATCCTCCGTCGTCACTTTAGCAATGGTCATGCCACGAGTGGATCGACGGGAAGACACACAAAAAACCAACGCGTTTCACGTCAGGATCTCGTTAGGTTGTAATTGAGCCGATGAATGGAATCTTGCGGCCCAAACGATACGGTGTGGCATTGGCGCGTGAGTTTACCTTTTGGGATATGCCGGCACGAAGGAGTTCATTTCTCATAATCGCGCATTCGGGTTAATCTGAAATCAACCCCCGCACTAAACAATTCAACAGCACTGTCATCTGGGAGGATGCACTTATGTCTATCGCACGAATTACTGAGATCAGCTCTACGTCCACGAAAAGTTTTGAAGACGCTATTCAATCCGGCGTTACGCGAGCGACCGAGACCTTGCGAAATGTCCGCAGCGCCTGGGTCAAAGAACAACAGATTCGCATTGATAACGGCAGTATCGTTGAATATCAGGTAAACCTGATGATTACTTTCGTGCTGGATGAGAGTAACGAAAAAGAGGTCGCGTAATTCGGACTGGCTGGACTTCGAGGAATGAGATCGGGGAGCGAACGATTATGTCTGTGCTTGATAGGCGCTAACCGCGTCAACGGCACCTTCATGCATTCGTTCCGGGCGAACGTAGAGCCAATGTTTTTCAAACTCTTCGTCTGTCATCGCCGTTTGGACGGCGCGCTCTTTGGCCTTCAACCACTGCTCAGCCCATTTTCGCAGGGTTGAGTCGTGGTTGAGGGCCATTCTCGCGCCATGCTGGGTGACTGGTGAATTCATTGCAGATAATTCCCTCCCTCATACATCGCGACGCAAATTCAGTCCGCCGAGGGCACGGCCGGGTCCGAACGTTAACCGCGTTTCTTAGCGGGTTTCGGAAGAAATCCTCTTAATTTTAATGGATCTTTCGAAGTAGCAGGGTTCTGATCCTGGCCCGGCTTCACGCGTTCCTGCCGGTCCTTTTCGATAGTCTCCTTCAGGCGTTTCTTCGCGCGCTTGTTCATCTTGTTCATGGCGAAAGATTATACGAATCGCCGCCGCGAGGCAAAGTGACGACGGATCGCCGGCCAAAATTCAGCGTCGAAATGGAAGACTCTTGAACCACGAACGCCGTTCGCGACCTAATTGGGCCGTCTCAGCCCAACTTGATTGACTGAACATCGAGTGTGGTTTAATACCGACGCGCTGAAATCACCGGATGGAGTAGAAAATCATGCGCAAAACGCGAATCGAGAGATTACACGGCGTCAGACAAAACGCGATATCAGTCTTGTTGGGAATCAGTATGTTCGGCGCTTTGTCTGCAGGACTCACCGCCCAACCTCATCGCCAGGAGAACCTCAAGGCCACGCCCTCGTTCGATTACGACAGGTCGCTGACTTTTGATTTGAAAACTGATTCGACCAGGGTAAGCGACGGAGTTCTGATCAGCGACGTGAACTACGCGGCGCGCACTGCCGAACGCGGACGAATCCAGGCTTACCTCGTCAGGCCGCCAGGCAAAGGCCCATTCGCCGGAACGCTCTACTTCCACTGGTTGGGCGAACCGAACGGCGATCGCAATGAATTTCTTGACGAGGCAGTGGCTCTCGCAAAGCACGGTTCTGTTGCCTTACTGATTCAGGGTTATTTTCCCTGGAAAGTAGAACCGGTGGACGCATCCACCGATCGACAGCGCGTGATCGACGAGACGATTGAAGTGCGCCGCGCTCTCGATCTACTGCTTTCGCAGCCAGGGGTTGATCCGAAACGCGTTGGGTATGTGGGCCATGACTACGGCGCTATGTATGGCGCAATCCTTTCGGGAGTGGAAAAGCGCGTCAGGACTTTCGTGCTGCTGGCCGGCATGGGAACTTTCAGCGATTGGTCGCTCAAGTATTGGTCAGAGCCCAGGAAAAAAGGCGCGGACGCTTATCGGGCCGGCATGGATGCGATCGATCCAATTAATTATATTTCGCGGGCAACGCCGGCAAGATTTTTATTTCAGTTTTCGAACCGGGATAAATACATATCCAAAGCGACGGCAGAAGCTTTATACGTCGCCGCCAGCAATCCGAAGCAGATTGCCTGGTACGATGCAGACCATGCCCTGAACATTGAAGCCGCCCGCACCGATCGGCGCGTCTGGCTGATCCGGCAACTTCGTCTGCGAAAGTGATCACCAAAGCCAACCTATGATCCCTAGCGTCCGAAAGCTAATCGTTTCCGCCAGTTTCCTTGCGGTCCTGTTCCTTCTCAACGCTTGCGGCGGGACCAAAGCCACGAAGGACACATTAGCAACGAACTCGACTCTTGCTTCACCATCGTCGCCAAAAGCTTCACCGCCAATTTGCGCCGCAGGGGATCTGGCGAAACAGTTTGAAGAAATTGCCCGAGTGACAAAAGGGCCAGTCGGCACTGCGGCGATGCTGGTTGAAACGGGCGAGGTGGTCGCGTTCAACGGGAAGCAGCACTTTCCGATGCAAAGCGTTTACAAGTTGCCAATCGGAATGGCAACGCTTCATCAGGTTGACCGCGGAGCATTGACGCTCGATCAGAAAGTGAAGGTGCGGCCGGAAGATCTTGCGCCCCAGGGCTTGCGGAGTGCGCTGCGCGATAAATATCCCGGCGGCGTGGAACTGACCGTACGCGAGTTGCTGCGATTCATGATGGTCGACAGCGACGGTACTGCGTGTGACGTTCTGCTAACGTTGCTTGGTGGACCAACCCGCGTGACTAGTTACCTGCGTGAGTTGCACGTCGCGGAGATCGTAGTCGCCACTTCGGAAAAGGAGATGGCTGAGAACGACGATGTACAGTATCGCAACTGGTCCACGCCGGAAGCGATGGTCGGGCTCTTGAAGCTTTTGCAGGAGGGAGGCGGCCTGTCGAGTGCAAGTCGCGAACTGCTGCTCGAGTTTATGAGAAACACATGGACCTTTCCCGGACGAATCAAGGGCGCACTTCCCCCGGGAACAATCGTGGCCCACAAAACAGGCTCATCGGGAACCCGAAACGGCT
>JANLZV010000723.1:0-3084 GCA_031366425.1 Pyrinomonadaceae bacterium
TTTCGCAACACCGCAGCGGCAGTCTCAGGCGAGCTGGAGGTGTACTTCACCTCGATAATGTTTGCCTTCTTGACCGGATTGATGACGAGGTCTTTCGCGAGTTGCGCGCTAGCTTCCTCAACCTGGCCGGCCTGCGAGCGGGGCGCTTCTTTAAGACCGAGCCGTGCGGTGATTGAAGCAGACGGCTTGAAGAGTCCGGCCTCAGTGACAACCTGGTTCAGAAGGTCACCACTGGTTAATAGTGCAACTTCAGAATTTATTTGGTTTTCGGAAACTTCATTGTCGAGATAAGCGCCGGTGGTTCCCGTGGTTGCGCCAGGCGTGATCGGCACGTCGGACCGTGTGTTCTTGACGAGAATCTTCATGCGCGACTCGTATTCATTCGGCATGAGAAAGGTCATGACTGCCGTACCCAGAACGACCGCGAGAAACGTGGTGCAGATCAGCAACTTGTGACGAAACAAGATGCCCACGACGTCGCGGACAGAGACCTGGGCCTGCTCAGATTTAGCTGGTTTTTGGGTGTTCATAAACTCTTGTCTGCTCATGTCTTAAAAGGGCAATCGCGGTGTGATTCCGTTTTTCTGGAATCGATGGAGCAGCGTCGCGTCGAATTCAATTTTTTGTGACAAACGCCACAGTGAGAGTGATATTCGCTGGTACGGGGCGTTTCATTGAGGAACAATGGCGATGTATTGCGGCGAATTTGTGAGGAGCATCTGCAACCCTGATCCGCGAACCGTTTCCTGAGTGAGCGTCTCGCCGGTGTGGTTGACGACTCGATAAACACCAGGCGGCAGCGGAATAGTCACCCAATGATTGGCCGAAACGGTCCAGGCTGCGACTCTGATGTCGCCGCGATTCTGAAACTTCAGAACGTAATCATCATTACCAGGCAAAGACCGTTCACTAAATCGATAGCCATTAAGGAAGGTGCACAACGTTTGGGCGGCCCGGTATGCGGGCTTTGGATCGTAGATTGGATCGCGCGCGGGGTGGTGGGTCTGTAGCACTGTCCCAAAATGATGTTCGATCTCCCGTGGGTTATCGCCGTCGTTTTGCCAGTCGTACCAAATCGAGAGCGCAATTCCCTGCGACTGATTGATTAGAAGTTGACGGGCCAGGAGGCTCGCTTGCTTTGAGTCTCCAATATTAAATGTGGCCGATGAATAGCCCCATTCGCTGGAAATAATGGGAACACGCTTTCCCGCGGGCGCGTGTTTCGCGATCAACTCACGCACACGCGCATAATCCGCGACCACCGTTTCGGGATCCGTCTTGCGATACGGATGAACCGAAACAGCCGACCAATAGTTTAGTAAGCCGGCGGCAAAACATTCTTCGAGAAATGCGAAGTCCATGCCCCAAACTGCCGGACCAATGACTTGTTCCTGCGGCGCAACCTGATGAATTGCTTTGCTCACTTCGAGAGCAAGCTTGACGTAGTCAGCTGATCGCGGTTTCGGCGTCCAGAACGCGGTGTTCGGCTCATTGTAGATCTCCCACAAAATTCCTCGTCCGTGATAGCGTTTGACCCCGGCCGCAGCCCAGTCCGTAAATGCTCGCCGACCTTCATCGGTGGAAGGAGCGCGATCGTTGTCGTAGAGCGGATTTGAATAGTCGAGAATAAAAAGGGGCCTAATATTGTGTTCATCGAGGGCGTTCAACAGTTTGTCGTAAGTAGAAAAATCATATTTCCCCTTTTCCACTTCCGTCTGTTTCCAAACAAAATCCATGCGGACCCAACGAAAGCCCGCCTCGCTTAGCATCTTCACTTCTCCCGGATCGGGATTAGTGAAGTGAATATTGACTCCGAGGCCTTCAGGTATGGGTGGCGCCGATCTATCGCTCGGCCAGGCGGCCGAGGTGTGCGCACTTAAAGCGCAACCCGAAAACAGGAGCACACCAATGGTTACAAGTGATAACAGTCGACTCATCTGCTAATTATTTCTACAGCCTGCGCGATCCGAAGACTCCAGTTGTGTACTCTCGGAGCCCTCTCGGGAATCTGATAGACTTTCAACAGGAATACAATCAATGTGAGTTGATCTCCTAACGACAGAAATTTGTAGGCCCCGTAGTTTCTTTCGCAGGTTTGCGATGCCACACGCCGACGTCATCCCATGAGCCAGACAATTCAAACACCAACCAACATTGCTTCATGCGCAGAGATTCGCAATTCCTTTCCAGCGCTCGATCGAATACACAACGGCCATCAAGTGGGTTACTTCGACGGTCCAGGCGGAACGCAAGTTCCGCGAAGCGTAGTAGACGCGATGTCGGACTACCTTCTTCATCACAACGCCAATACGCACTGGGCGTATCCGACCAGCGAAGAAACAGATACCGCGCTCACCGCGGCGCGTGAATCCTGTGCAGATCTCTTAAACGCGTTTCCTGAGGAGATTGCCTTCGGAGCTAACATGACCACGTTGACGTTTCACCTGGCGCGCGCGCTGGGAGCGCAATACAGCCAGGCTGACGAGATTGTGGTCACCGAACTCGACCATCACGCTAATGTGGCACCCTGGCGCTATCTCGAGGTGGAACGAGGTGTGAAAGTTCGAATAGTTAAAATGGATCCGCAGACGGGACAGCTGGATTGGGAGCATTTTGAACAATCAGTAAACAAAGGAACTCGCCTGGTCGCGATCGGCGCAGCTTCCAACGCTCTCGGCACCATCAACGACGTTAGCCGCGCCATCAAGGTCGCACAATCCGTGGGCGCGCTCACCTTTGTCGACGCCGTCCATTATGTTCCGCATGCGTTAGTGGATGTGCGCGCTCTTGATTGCGACTTCCTTGGAATGTCGGCTTACAAGTTCTACGGCCCACACGTCGGCGCCCTTTACGGCAAAGCCGCATTGCTGGAGTCAATCGATTTTCCCAAACTGATCCCAGCTCCCGACTACGCACCAGAAAAGGCGGAAACCGGAACCCAGAATCACGAAGGGATCGTGGGCGCGGGCGCAGCCGTAAATTTTCTGGCTTCGCTTTGCTCTGACAGCCCAGCGCGATCTCGAAGATCACAACTCGCCGTGGCGTACGACGAACTGCATGCACGCGGCACCGTTTTGACGCGCA
>JANLZV010000036.1:0-1786 GCA_031366425.1 Pyrinomonadaceae bacterium
CGGCTGTATCGAGCGGCGCACCGTCAGCGTCAGCGCAGCGTACTTCCTGTCGATTGAATTTCAGGAAACCGGCGGACTCGTCGATGGTCTGTATCGAGCCAGCTTCGGGCGCGCGCCGCGTTTTGCCGAGTTCATGCCTGACACCGCGATCGTGGCGCGCGACGTCGCAGTCGGACGTGCCGATTGGCAGCAAACGCTGGCCGCGAACAAGCGGGCGTTTGTCGATGCCTGGGTACAACGCGCAAACTTCCAGTCGGCCTACGGTGGACTTGCAAACGCAGCCTATGTCGACATTCTAATCAGCCATACAGGCGTTAGCTTCAGCCAAGCTGAACGCAATGCTTTAGTGACTAGCCTAAACGACAGCACGTCGTCTCGGGCCGAGGTCCTCAGGCAAATCGCTGAGAACGATCGGTTCGCGGGGGCGAAACGCAACGAAGCGTTTGTGATGATGGAATATTTCGGGTATCTCCGCCGCGATCCGGATGAAAGCGGTTATCGCTTCTGGCTCGATAAGTTGAACGAGTTTGACGGTAACTTCGAACGCGCGGAAATGGTGAAGGCGTTCATTACGTCGGGTGAATACCGGCAACGCTTCAGGTAAGAAGCAAAGGGCAGAGGCCCGACCGTAAGCGATGGCGTCATTAGTCGACGCCATCGCTTACGCTTGGGCTTCTGTCAGATTGTCGATCTCAACCGGCTCGACTGGCTCGGCGAGTTCAAATCCAAAAACCCGAGAGTAGAAATAAAGTTCGCCATCAAGCGCCCGCTTGATGTTTTTTGCCTGGCGAAATCCATGCTGTTCACCGGCGAATGCCAGGTACGCGACTGGTATTCCCTTTTTTCGCAAAGCTTCGACCATCGTCTCAGCTTGATTCGGCGGCACCACTTTGTCTTCGAGTCCCTGAAAGAAAATCACCGGACACGCTAAGCGATCGGTAAAATTGATCGGCGACCGCGCGAAGTAAGTTTCTCGCTGCTCCGGATACGGCCCCATCAGCCCATCAAGATATCGCGACTCAAACTTGTGGGTTTCCTGCGCCAGGGCCTCGGCATCGCTCACACCATAATGACTCGCGCCGGCGCTGAAAGTGCTGCGAAAGGTCAGCGCGCAAAGCGTGGTGTAACCGCCCGCGCTACCTCCGGTGATCATCAGTCGCTCCGCATCCACCTTGCCTTCACCTACCAGAAAGCGGGCCCCGTTTGCGCAATCATCCACGTCTACGATTCCCCAATTGCCTTTTAACCGTTCGCGATACGCACGCCCAAAGCCGCTGCTGCCGCCATAGTTCACATCTAAGACGGCGATCCCGCGACTGGTCCAGTACTGAATACTCAAACTCATCGCGGTAGTCGCCGCCGACGTTGGCCCACCATGGCTGGCAACCAGCAGCGGTGGATGCTCGCCGGGTGATGACTCGAAGTCGCGATTCTTCGGCGCATAAAAAAATCCGTGCGCGGTTGCGCCGTGTTCGGTGGGAAACTCCACTGCGTGGGGAGCCGAAAGATATCCCTCATCGATCTCAAGATTGCTGGAACGTCGTAAAGTTTCAGTTTTCTGCGTCTCAAGATATAGACGGACAATCGCAGCCGGTTCGTTGGCAGAGGCGGCGCGCAAAACTATCTGCGGGTTTTGCTTTCCGGAACTCGCCCGCAGGTAGCGAATATCAGTGAACGGAACATCAAGTCGCTCCAGTTTCCGTGTGTATGTATCGATGGTGGCTAGCCGCGAAATACCCTTCTCAAGGTAGCTACAAATGATCTGATCGGCCGACGCGAAGGCATA
>JANLZV010000046.1:0-3004 GCA_031366425.1 Pyrinomonadaceae bacterium
GCCGCGGGCGCTTGAACTTCCGGCGCTTTCACTTCAGGTTGCGGCGGCGGCTCGACTTTGGCTACCGCATCTTCGGTTACCGGAGCGGCAGCTTTCGTTTCACCACCGGCAGCGCCATCAAGGACGGCGACTGTGATGTTGATCTCAACTGTATCGCCTTCCTGGAAACGGATCTCGGTTAACGTGCCCGCCGCCGGCGATGGAATTTCCGCGTCAACCTTATCGGTGGAGATTTCAAACAGCGGCTCATCGCGGTCAACGTGATCGCCAACTTTCTTCAACCATTTTGTGATCGTGCCCTCCGCGATGGATTCGCCCATCTGCGGCATTACAACTTCTGTACTCATATGTTCTCCAGGATAGCTATCAGCATTCAGCGCTCAGCCAAATCAATTGCTTGCTGACTGCTAATTGCTGACTGCTGATTGCTCTTCTGCTGTAGTCGGATCAATCACCGACTTAATTTCCGAAACGCGATTCGCGGGAAAACCGCCTTGGGCAGCGTGTTCCCGAATCATCTCTTCGTTGGGTGCGATGTAGACGCAGTAAATCTTGTCGCCAGTGACGTAGCTCTGCATCCATTGAATCTGCGGTCCCATCTTTTGCAAAACGCCGCACGACGTTTGCGAGATGCCCTGCAGATCCTCTGGCGACAAACTGCCGGCATTGGGAATCTCGCGCTCAATTAAAAACTTCGGCATCTTGAACTCCTCTCAATTTTTAAGGCGCTTCCGCCAAACTCAATACGCTGCTAATTTTCGCCCGGCTTCCAGAACGTCTTTGATCTGCGGCAAATAATAATCTTCGAGCGGCGGCGAATACGGCACCGGGGTATCAATCGATGCCACCCGAATCACTGGCGCGTCCAGCCATTCAAACGCTTCCTCAGCAATGATCGCAGCAATCTCCCCACCGATTCCGCCCGTGCGCGAAGCTTCGTGCAACACCATTACCTTGTTCGTTTTCTTCACGCTGGCCAGGATGCCCGCGCGATCGAGCGGCGCGAGCGTGCGCAAGTCGATCACTTCCACGTCGAGGCCTTCCTTTTCGAGTTCAGCGGCTGCGTCCAACGCAGTCAGCACCATGGCGCCGAAGGTGATAATGGAGAGGTCGCGACCTTCGCGGGCCACGCGCGCTTTGCCGATCTCCACGATGTAGTCGTCTGCCGGCAACTCTTCACGCAAACGGGGCAGGCGATAGAGCTTTTTGTGTTCGAAAAAAATTACCGGATCAGGATCGCGGATCGCGGCTTTGATTAGGCCCTTGGCATCGTAAGCGGTAGAAGGTTCGACAATCTTAAGGCCGGCGGTGTTTAGAAAAAATGCTTCGGCGTTTAGCGAATGGAATGGCCCGGAACGCACGCCTGACCCACATGGACCACGGAAGACTGCCGGAATATTTGCGCCCCAACGGTACCGGCTCTTCGCTGCATAATTCGTCAACAGGTCGAAACCGGCGGAAATAAAATCGATAAACTGAAACTCCGCGACCGCTTTCATTCCCATCAATCCGGCGCCGCAAGCCGCCCCGACAATCGCGGCTTCGGAAATTGGAGTATCTACGACGCGACCGTCGCCAAATTCATCGATCAGCCCATCGGTGACTTTGAAAGCGCCACCGTAGGCGCCGACATCTTCGCCGATCACGAAGACAGTCGGGTCGCGTTCCATCTCTTCCCAAATTCCCTGACGAATCGCTTCGAGAAGCGTCGCTTGCCCACCGCGCGCAGGGCGCGCTGACTTGTGCTCTTTTTTGGTTACGGTTGACATTAACTAATCCCGGCCGCGACGCTGCGCAATCAACGGCGCGCCTACTCGATCTCCCCTACTCGATCACAACGTTCCGTTGCTCTGCGATCCCGCGCGCTTTCATCACCACGTCTTCATCGACAGTCTCAGTGCGGGCTACCCATCCCTGCACTTCTTCGACGGGCCGTCCCAAAGCAACAGCAAGCTTCTCATCGCTTCCTTCAAATCCTTCGTCGCGCAAACGCTTCAGTAGGTCTAGTCCTTCTGATTCCGTAGTTCCTTGATCGTCTACTTCATGCTCAGCCATTTCAATCCCCTTTCAACCTTGTCGATTCCCCGCGCCACTCGCGCGCTAGTCTTTCAAAACTTCCGGACGAAACGCCGGCGGGACGATGTCGTTATCGAAAACTCCGTAGGCGGCCTTTTCCGGATCCGGCATTGGCGAAGACTCGGCCCAGGCTGAGTCTTCATCAATCTCGCGCTGAACGTCAGCAGTTAATTCAGCCAGCTTCTCGGAGGTCGCAATATTCTGTTCAATCAAATAGCGTTCACAGCGATCGATTGGATCATTGTGCGTCTCCCACCATTCGATCTCGCCGGCCGGCACATAACGTTGATCGTCGTGCTCAGCGTGGCCCCGACGCCTGTAAGTCTTAGCTTCAATCAATACCGGACCGCCTCCGGCGCGCGCGAACTCCGCCGCACGCTTCGTCACTTCATAGCAGGCAATCACGTCATTACCGTCAACGATATACGCCGGCACTGCATAGCCCGCCGCCTTCTCCGCCAGGTCTTTCACCGCGGTTTGCAGAATCGTCGGAGTGGAATACGCATACTGGTTATGCTCAGCGATGATAATCAGCGGCAGCTTTTGCACCGCCGCGAAGTTAATTCCTTCATGGAAGGCACCCGTGCTCATGCCGCCGTCGCCGATGTAGGCGATCCCGACAATCGACTTTTTCTGCATCCGCGCCGCCAACAGCACGCCGGTCATCACCGGTATCATGTCGCCCAAATGCGAGATCGGCCCGATGAAGCCTTTGGCCATGTCGCCAAAATGAATATTGAGATCGCGTCCCCCGGATGGCCCCCAGGCCTTCGCCATATACTGGGCCAACACTTCGCGCGGCCGGATTCCTTTCACTAAGACGGCGCCGAGATCGCGAATCAACGGAGTCAGAAAATCGTCTGGGCCGAGCGCATAAGCGCTGCCAACCGCGGTGGCCTCCTGGCCCAAGGAACGAAAGACACCTCCG
>JANLZV010000049.1:0-2812 GCA_031366425.1 Pyrinomonadaceae bacterium
CGAATCTGTTTTAAGTCGAGAGTCATTCAGACTTTGACCTCACGCGAGCTTCGACATCGCCCAAGGCGAAACTGATGAAGCGAATAAGTGTTTTCGGCGCGTCAAAACCAAACACGACTCTGGTGTGTTCGACTTATAGAAGTACACGGACCCGAAGAGGCCTCGCGACTATTCGAGCGAATCTGCAAAATATGTCGACTTGCACATTCGCCAATAGCAACTAGCGGGCCCGTGCGACGGAAACAATCGCGGAGACTATCTGAGCGGCTAAAGTGATCTGAGTTGAGAAGAGAAGGCGGGTGCGGAAGCAGAAATCCAAAGAAAAGCGCAAGAGCCCGCTCCGGGGCGGGCTCGTGTTTTACGCTTTGGTCGTTCCCTGGACTACTGACCGATTGGAGGATCGGCAACTGTGGCCGGCTGAGTCGAATTAACGTGAATAGTGTTGCTGTCTGAATCGAGGTAGAAGTGGTTCTTTCCGGTCGCGCCCACACCTTCAGTCACTTGCGGATCTGAGTTGATTGCAAAGCCCGGCTGCGTCGTGGTGGATTTAGGAATCACCCGCATGTTGAAAACGTAACCTTCAACGACGGGTGTGCCCCCAGTGAACCGCGAATCCAGGAGGCCTTCCTTGAGCATCTCTTCAAAGGTGCCAAAGCTGCTGCGTTGGTGCGAGTTGTAATAGAGCATTTGCTGTTCGGCAACTGTGCGCAGCGTCTTAATAGCCGCGGCTTCATTCGCAGATTTCACCGCTGCTTTCCAGCCGGTGACGCCAACCGCAATCAAAATTCCGATAATCGCGATCACGATCATCAACTCAATAAGTGAAAATCCGCGCTCGGCACTGCGATGATTACGGTTTAATGTCATAAGTCTCCTCGCTACTGACTACACGTTTCAACCCACTCAAGGTTCCGGCAAATATATATGAAACCGGGGAGTGTGGGTCGTAAGGGAATCTGAAGCCAGAGTTTACTACAGCGGGCGCGGGAACGTCATGTAGTGAAGTCTGGGCAAAACGTAACGTGCGGGAGCGGGTACTACCATGTAGAATGGCCAAAATTCGATTGGCCGAAGTTAAGGGGAATTTATTGATGAGACGTCTCGACACGGCAAAAGGGCAGGCAGCGCTGATTACCTCTGATGCTATCGAGAAGATCGAACGCCTTCAGGCGGCGATTGAAACGGTCATCAAGGGCAAGCCTGAAGCAGTCCGGCTCGCGTTAGTGGCGTTGATTGCGGGGGGACATCTGCTGGTGGAAGATGTGCCCGGAGTCGGCAAAACCACTCTCGCTCAAGCCCTCGCCCGAGCCCTCCACTGCACATTTCAGCGGATTCAGTTCACCTCAGATCTGCTTCCTTCGGACGTGATTGGACTTTCAATTTACAACCAACACACCGGGGTTTTTGAGTGGAAGCCGGGGCCGATTTTTGCCAACGTGGTGCTCGCCGACGAGATCAATCGCACGACACCCAAGACTCAGTCAGCATTACTGGAAGCGATGGCCGAGCGGCACGTTACCGCTGAAGGAACCACGCATCCGCTGCCGGCGCCGTTTATCGTAGTGGCGACGCAGAATCCCATTGAACACCATGGTACCTATCCGCTGCCCGAATCTCAGCTCGATCGTTTCATGCTACGTCTGCGAATCGGTTATCCAGACACGGAAGATGAAAAACAAATCCTTCGCGACCGCGAATACGGCGATCCGCTTGAGGATCTGCGTCCGGTGATGACGGCGGAGGAGATTGTTGATCTGCAACGAAGTGTCGCCGAGGTGGTAGTTGACGATGCTTTGGTTGATTACCTCATGAGGATCGTCGCGGCGACCCGAGATTCGGAAATGCTCGATTTGGGAGTCAGCCCGCGCGGCACGCTGTCGCTCTTCCGCGCCGCGCAAGCGCTGGCGCTAACCGAGGAACGTTCGTATTGCATTCCTGATGATATCAAGCGTTTAGTGGTCCCGATCTTTGCTCACCGAATACTGGTGAGCACGCGCTTCTCGTCATCAATGCGTCGCAGTCAGGAAGCGGAAGCAGTCTTGAAGGAAATCATGAAGTCGGTAAGTGTGCCGCTGTAGGAAAGGACCAGGGCGAAGGGATGATTGACGAGGCAGCGATGAACCCGCGCGCTAATTCCTCATCAGTTAACTTAGTCAATCGCCGTCCGTCAGCTTTTTCGAAGTGGCGAAACGCGATCCTCGGCACTCTTCTGGTTCTCTCCGGAATTGCGGCCGCCTCAATCACAGTTGTCGCGCGCTATACAGATAATTACGTTTTGGCAGCAGTCGCCGCCGTGCTTTCGCTGGTCAGCGCGGCACTGATGTTGATCTTCATCGTGCCACCGCTCGCGCGTTCGGCCCGGTTGGAAGTGAGAAGTCTTGATTTGCCGGTAAGCGTTACCGGCGGCGGCAGTATTTTTCTAATCGTCCTCGTGGTGGTGGGCTTCGCGGCCTGGAACACGGGAAACAACCTGCTGTTTCTGGTTTTTTCTTTGCTTTGTTCCACGCTCTTCGTCGGTGGCGTGGCAGCCAGAGCTTCATTGCGCGATCTGATCGTGTCAGCACGTTTTCCCGATCACATCTTTGCGGGCGAGGCGGCCCCCGTGATCGTCACGCTCAAGAACTTGAAACGCGTGCTGCCGTCGTTTTCAATTCTGGTTGAATCGCGAGGACGGGACGAAGCTGTTAACGCGTCTCGCTTCAAGTTTCGCCGGCAGCGTTATCTCAAGCGGCCGCTTGCATACTTCACCTACGTCCCACATCACGCTGCCGCTGAACAGCGCGTCGAACAACTCTTCAGTGTCCGCGGTCAC
>JANLZV010000066.1:0-4362 GCA_031366425.1 Pyrinomonadaceae bacterium
TCGGGGCAGAGGCCCGACCGTCAGGGAGGGCTTTTTGATCCGGGGGTCGTCAGATAGATACGTTTTGGGATTACCTATCTGACATCTCTTCATCCGCGCTCACCCTACTGCCCTGCCTTGTGATCAGTAGCGCGACTGACAGACTCAGTAGCGGTCCGACGATGTCAAAAACCGGACGGCCCACCGTCCCGCCCGAGTTATTGTAGGCGCCGAACAGCAGCGCCAGAGCCGCCGTGGTAATAGATGCGACCAGCCATGGTCTGGGAAAACATCTCAGCCGCCAGACTCCCAATGGAATTAACCAGCCAAATACGTACCAAAAACTGGGCTCGGTTAAGCACCTGACAAGGGCGGTAATGAAATTAACTTGGGCCCTCGCCTGGCCTGCAATATTCCAGGGCCACCTGAGTTGCCCCGCCACTGCGGAGTGAACGGCCATTACCGTGCCTAGCCCTATAATCGCGAGTGCTATGATCCATATGGCCCGTCGCAGTTGCGGGCCGCTGAGTGAATCCTTTTGTTTCCCTCGATTTTCCACCAGCCACCAGGTTACGGCGAAGACGCAGGAGAAAGGCACGAAGGTTTCTTTGGCCAGCGCCCCCAGCAAGCCCCAAACCGGCAGGAGATAATACCTGTCGTTCAGCAAGCTCCAGATGACTGCGGCCATGAAGCAAGCTTCTCCGGCGTCCACGAGTCCAGCGAGTTGCAGATTCGGAACAGCGAAGCTCAGCAAGTAAAGCGTCGCCCCCAACAGTGCCGTAGCTCGATCCTGAAACAATCTAGTTCCAAGGCTTACGACGAAGCATGCGGTCGTGGCGCAGAAGAGCGCGTTGGCCATCAGCATGCCAAAGAAAACCGGGTCCCAGGTGTGCAGGTAGGCCCGCGCAAACAAGTAGAAGGGACGCGCGACGTAGGGAACCAGGACGCGACATCGAAACAACTCTTTAAAGTTAGAGTCGTCGGCCCCAGTAATAATCGCGTAGTACTTTATGGTGTCACTGAGGCCCGGGGTCACGCGCGGGTTGTAGCGCTGCAAGGTGGGATAACCGAGACCGCAGCAAATGAGAAAAAACAGTATCCAGACGAGGAGAAAATATCTCGCGCCGGATGGAGTGGATGGCTTGGACGAAGATGATAATGCAGCGTTGATAGTGTTTACCTGCGGTGGTTTTTGTAACGCAAACTGTTAGTTTGCGGGCTTTCGTGGGCTACCAGCCAGAACCGCAAACTTAACAGTTCGCGTTACGAATAACCTATCTCTTTACGAACCATTCAACCACGCGGCGCGCAGCGTTTTTTGTTGCGGCGTCGCATCTTTTCTTTCTTCGATGCGATACTCAAACCGCTCTACGTCGCCAAGTACAATCGCGGTTTCAATCGTCCGCCGGTCTCGCTTCACGGTAATCGGAATTCGATCTCCCGGACGGAAACGGTTGAGCGCCACCAGCCAATTCTCGCGCGCAATATTCTTGCGGCCGAGCGACACGATTTCATCGCCCACTTGCAATCCAGCATCCTCCGCCGGCGACCCGCCGCGCACTGAATCAATCGCGAAGCTGCCCTTGGTCTCCCAATTCACTTTGATGCCGGCATCATATGGCTGGCGGGCGGGCTCGCGCACGAACCGCAGCCCGAGATATCCAAACGCCTCATCGTAAGGCAGTTTTTCCACATCGCGCACGTAACGGCTGAAGAAGTCGCTCAGATCCACGCCCGCTACCGCCTTGGTGACGCGCTCGAAATCGTCTCCCGTGTATCCGCGCCCGCGCAGATAGTAACTCTCATTCGCACTCTTCAAATAAAACTCTTCGTACATTCGTCGCATGACGTCGTCAAGCGACACGCGGCCGTTAGTCCGGCCACGAATAGTCAGGTCAAGCACGAGACCCACCAGTTCGCCTTTGGGATAATAACTAACGGTGGTGTTGGCGAGATTAGTCAGTTGTGCATGCGGAGCATCATCGAGAAACGGGGCCGCGAGCGAGGATTGTTCGGCGCTCATCAAACGACTGCCCGGGGCGTTTTCAATTGCGGTAATCGTTTGGCTTTCGCGTTTCAGAAACGCCGCCTCGTCCCAAACGCCGGCGCGGCGCAGCATTAGGTGGCCGTAGTAATTCGTCAACCCCTCGGCTATCCAGAGGCTACGCGTATTTAGCGGCTTGGTGAAATCCCATGGGCCAAGTTCAACCGGCCGCAGGCGCTTGACGTTCCACACGTGAAAAAACTCATGCGCCACGGTGTCGAGGGTTTCGCCGTAGACGCCTTCGTCGGCGAGCGCCCCCGGCAAAATGATCTGGGTAGACGTCAGATGTTCCATGCCGTCGCCTGAGTGATCGTCGGCCGCGAAGTGGATCAGAAATGTGTAGTCGGTAAAGTCAGGCGGTCCCCACATCGCAGTTTCAGCGCGCACGATCTTTTCGATGTCGCGGACGAGCTTGGCGCGTTTGCCGCCCTCTTCGCCAAGTGAATGGACCATCACGTGGTATTGCTTGCCATCCACTTGAAAATTGTCCACGGTCCAATCAGCCGAAATTTCCGTGGGCGTGTCGATCATCACGTCCCAATTGGGAAAGTGCCATTCGCGCTGGTCGGCGTGGTCCATTCGCCCATTAATAATGCGCCAACCCGCCGGTGCGTCGATTGTCAGCGTCACTGGTTCCGGCTTGTGGTTTACCGCATACATGAAAATCGATCCGCCGTTGTAATTCGCGTGCCGAGAATTTAGTTGGGAAAACGTACCTGATAGATCATTAGCAAATACTTTGTAACGGATCGTCAGGCTGTGGGTATTAACGGTCGACACTCGCCACGTTTGATCGTCAAGTCGCGTGGCCGGAAAGGTCGGCATCTTGCACTTCGCCTGGGGAGGGCAGATGCCGCCCAAAACTTCGAATTCCTGCACGTTCTTCGCAAAATCAAAGACGGCGTAGCGACCCGGCGACCACTTTGGCATCTGGAAGTCGATAAATTTTCCCGCCGGCCCATCCGGTAGTTCAACTTCAATAGAGACTTCAAAGAGATGCGAAACAGGACGCGACATCGCCAGGCGATATGTAATCGACCCGAGCGGCTTCTCACTTTGGGCGATGGAAACTGCGCTCGTCGTCGCCAGCAACAACGACACCATGACGATGCGGCGTGCCAATGTTTTTTGAAGCATGGGAATCATAAGAATCCGGATCCGGTAACGCTGCCAACGTTAATACGGGGAAGCAATCGCGGATTATGTTGTTTTTCAGGAAAGCCTGTCAAAAGTTTCTTCTCCGGCGAGCGGCGATCTGTCGCGACCAGGCTCCGCGATCGTGCGGGTCCACTCCTTCGGCTTGCGTGGCCCGGCGCATTCCTTTATTAAGTCACCATGCTTGGAACTGAACGTCTTTATTATGCCGACTCGCATCTGATTGAGTTTGAAGCTCGAGTGATTGGGCGGACTGAGCGGGTGAGCGGGTGGACCGCGGTGACGCTCGATCGCACAGCGTTTTATCCAACCGGAGGCGGCCAGCCGAGCGATACCGGAACGCTCGACGACCTGCGTGTGGTTGAGTGTATGGAAGACGAAAACGAGCAGGTGCTGCATATGATTCAGGGTCGCGCGCCGGAGGTGGGTGCCGCGATCAAAGGTCGGGTCGATTGGCCGCGCCGGCTGGACCACATGCAGCAACATACCGGGCAACATATTCTGTCGCAGTCGTTTATTAGTTTGTTTAATGCACCCACTCGTGGTTTTCGCGTGGTGGAACAAGCCTGCGAAATTGATGTGGAACTGAACAACCCGACTGATGCGGTTATTGATCGCGCGTTGGAGCTCGCCAATAACGTCATCTGGGAAGATCGGCAAATCACAATCCGGACTGTGACCTCGACAGAAGCTGCAGAGCTTCCCTTGCGAAAAGAACCCGCGCGGGTTGGCGATTTGCGCGTGATTGAAATCGATGGCTTTGACCTGACGCCATGTGGCGGGACGCACGCGTTTCGCACCGGCGAGGTCGGCGTTATTGCGGTGCGTTCGTGGGAACGCGCCAAAGGATTAACGAGAATCGAATTTCTGGCGGGCGGCCGAGCCCTCGCCGACTACCGTCGCGCAAATCGGACCGCGCGTACCGTCGCCTCGCTCTTCAGCGGAGCGCGCGATGACGCCGCCAAACTCACGGCGCGCATGATTGAAGAAAACAAGGAGCTGCACCGGCGCGTGCGCGGGCTTGAGGAAATCGCCGCGCGGGCGGAAGCCGAAAATTTAGTCGGCGCAGTTTCACCAAACGCAAAGGGTCTTCGCATCGTGAATCACACCTTTGAAAATCGCGATGCCGAGTGGCTCAAACATGTCGCCATCGCGATCATTGCGTATCCTCAAACGATCGCTTT
>JANLZV010000123.1:0-1654 GCA_031366425.1 Pyrinomonadaceae bacterium
TATCGTCTAAAGCAGTATCCCGGGGCGCTGGATGAATACCAATGGCTACTGCGAACTAAGCCCGATCTAGTGGTAGCTCATTATTTCATTGCCACATCGCATGATTATCTTGGAGAATACGAAAACGCGTTGACAGCCTACGAACTCTTTCTCGCAAGTGCGAATGCGAAAACGAATCAACTCGAGATCGATAAAGTGAAGTTGAGACTGCCGTCTCTGCGCCGGCAGATCAGTTTGGGCCAGGGCGCTAAACGAAAACCGGGACGACCCGGACAGGATTAGCTGACATCAGGGGATCAATGAAACTAGCGGAAGCTCAGCGGCTGACGGTTCGTCAAAGCAGTCTCGTCGCGTTTGCAATCATGTTGGCGGCGTTCGCGCCCGGCTTGGCAGTCGGGCAGGAAGCACACACCCCAGACACTGCACCTCCGCCGGCCAAAGTCATTTCCAGCCAGGAACGGGAGCAGATCAGCGAAGCCAAGGATCCAAAGGCACGGGTAAAATTGTCCATCCTGCTCGCCGAGGCCCACCTGACCAACGCTGAAGCGCAAACTAGCCAACAAGGCTATGACACTGCTTCCAGCGAAGCCGCCAGGTATTGGGCCATCGTCGACAATGCGTTTGCTTACCTGACGACGATGAAGGTCGACAGCAACAAGACCCGTGATCTTTATAAGCGGCTTGAGCTGGCACTCCGAGCACATGGCCCAAGGCTAAGCGCGATCCGTCGGTCCACGCCCGCGGAGTATTCAGTCTGGATCAAAGAGATTGAGGAGTCGGCGCGAAACGGACGCACCCAAGCCCTTAATTCGTTTTACGGACAAACCGTGATTCCAGACAACAAGCTAACTGCTGGAGAACTGAAAACAGACGAGCAGCCTTCGCCCGAGAGCATGGCCAAGCCGAAACTAAAACCACTATGACCCGTCGCTCGCCAATTTATTTTTACATTCTCGCCGCAGCTTTCGCGTTCCTCGCGTTTGGAGCCGCCGCGGAGGTGCAATGCTTCCAGGGACGTGATCACTTGACTGAGCAGGAAGCCGAGTTGATTCGCGCGGCGCAAATTCTCGACAAGCGAATCGAAGTTTTCATCAAGGCGGTCGATCGCAGGTTGATCGTGATCAGCGGCGGCGAGGCAGTCGCCGAAAAACAGTTGAAGAAAGACGCCGAAGCCTGGGGACCGCTTCCCGCGGGAACTCGCGCTGAATTGTTCGGGGACATTGCGAAGATTTTTGATGAGGCAATCACTAACATCGACGATGTGAGCGCGCGCGACGAGAAAAACCCTCTGATTCCAAAAGCCCTGCGTAAACTGTCTGCCGCAGCGTCTCGGACGGTCGAGCAATTGAAGTTAGTTCAGACGGCATCTAAAGGAGACGCCGAGACCGCTGCCTTCGAGTCACTGGTCTCGCGCGCCGAAGAAATCGTGGAGGCAGCCGGCAAGCTGCCACCGGAAGAAAAGAAACAGAAGGGCAAGAACAAGACCGAAAAGCCGAAAGAAACAAATTGACGGACACAAACTGACCACTTGCCCTTAACTCAGTTGCGGTCCTTTTTCCCAGCCTCCGCCGACACCATTCGGGATTCCTGTTCCAACGCTTTTGCAGCGCTCGCATCGTCTCCCTCTTCCTTAGCCGAAGCCGCTGACTTCAAA
>JANLZV010000144.1:0-5698 GCA_031366425.1 Pyrinomonadaceae bacterium
CGAGCGGCAAACGTTTGTCGCGACCGCACATCACCGCGGCTTAACGTCCCAATTCGTCTGGTTGATATGATGTTTTTCCACGCCGAACACGACGAAAAGTGGGAGAACTACGTTCTTCCAGCAGTATTATCATCTCGCCCGAATCACCGAACTGCTGCGACTTCTTGCGAAGTAGTTAGCGAAGTAATTAGTGGATCATTAGTCAAACTGGAAACAGCTTATGCCAAAACAAATCTTGCTCGCCCTGGTTTTCGTGTTGGGATTTTCTGCCGCTGATAGCTATGCGCAACAGGCAATTGATTCCAGCCTCGACCGCGATCTGCCATCGTTGCTGGCTACCTACAAAACACTCCACGCTGCCCCTGAGCTCTCTCATTACGAGCAGAAGACTTCCGAGTTTTTTGCCGCGCAGCTGCGTTCGCTTGGTTATACGGTGACTGAGCGCGTCGGAAAGTATGAGAAGCCTGACTGGACCAGCTACGGCGTAGTGGCGGTAATGAAAAATGGCGCGGGGCCGACCGTGCTCTTGCGGACTGAGCTTGATGCGTTGCCCGTCGATGAAAATACCGGGCTGCCTTACGCCAGCCGGGTAAAGATGAAGAACGATGCCGGGCAGGAAGTAAGCGTGATGCATGCTTGTGGTCATGATGTGCACATGACCAGCATGCTGGGCACGGCCAAAATTTTGTCGGAACTTAAAAATGAATGGCAGGGGACGCTCGTCATTCTGGGCCAGCCGGCGGAAGAGGTGATCGACGGTGCGCGTTCGATCCTGCGAGACGGCCTTTACGAGCGTTTTCCGAAACCGAATTTTGTGATCGCGCTTCACGATAGCGCGGACCTTGAAGCAGGTAAGGTCGGATACACACCCGGATACGCGATGGCGAGTTCAACTTCCGTTGACGTGAAGATTCGCGGACTCGGCGGCCACGGCGCCAGACCGGAATCAACCAAAGATCCGATAGTGGTGGCGGCGCAGTTTATCGTCGCCTTGCAAACGATTGTCAGCCGGGAAAATTCTCCGCTCGACCCGGCAGTGATCACGGTTGGTTCAATTCATGGCGGGACGAAACACAATATCATTCCGGACGAGGTCAATTTGCAGTTAACGGTGCGCGCTTATAAGGAAGAAGTTCGCAAGCGAATGCTCGCTTCGATCGAAAGAATCGTGAAGAGTACTGCGGCCGCAGCGGGAATTCCTGACGACCACGCCCCGACCGTAACTTTCAGCGACACTCAGGCAACTAAGGCGACCTACAACGATCCCCAACTGACGGAACGTCTGGCCGCAGTGTTTGCCAAAGCATTGGGCGAGGACAACGTAATCAAGCTGCCTCCGGTGATGATGAGTGAAGACTTCGGCTACCTGAGCCTGGACCAAACGATTCCGGCCACCTTGTTCACCCTCGGAGCCGTCGCCCCGGAAAAGGTGAAGCAGAGCAAGGCCTCGGGAACTTCGCTCCCTTCGTTACATTCGGCCCTCTTCGCGCCTTTGCCTGAACCAACGATCCGCACCGGAATCAAGGCGATGACCTCGGCGGTGTTGGACCTAATGAAAAAATGAGGTTGCCGGGGTTATATGCTTCACATTCACAACGGCGACGCGACGGCTGAAACGGCAAAACTAACAGCGCTTCCTGGCGAGCACTTTGCCTTTCGCGAAGCGCTGCTCGAAGGTCCGACTCCGGGAAACCTGGACGAGGCAGAATGGCGAACGGTTCGCGCGCGCCATTTGTCGGGAGGTTACGGAGTTGAACTCGCAAATTGTGAGCGAGAACTCACCGAGCAGGAAACCAAGCTGGCAACTTTTCGTGATCACGAAGAGGTCGTGCTTTGGTTCGAACACGATCTCTTCTGCCAGGTAAACCTGATCTGGCTGCTCAATTGGTTTTCAAAACACGATCCGGGGAGGACAAAGCTAAGTCTGATCTGCGTTGGTGATTTTCCCGGAGTGGCGGATTTTCGCGGCTTGGGCCAACTCACACCCGAACAACTCAGTTCTCTTTTTCCCCGCCGCACCGCCGTAAAGCCGGCCGAGCTGCAACTCGCAAACGCTGCCTGGCAGGCTTACGCCTCAGCTACACCCGAACCCATCGCCAAGTTACTCACTACAGACACGCTGCCGCTTCCTTTTCTTGACGCTTCGATGCGCGCGCATCTCAAACGCTTTCCGGCCAGACGCAACGGTTTAGGCGCGATTGAAAACACCGCGCTAAGCTTGGTTAGAAAAGGAAAGAACCGTTTCATTGATCTCTTTCCGGCGTTTGGCGACGCGCTGCCGATTTATGGTCTGGGCGACGCGCAATTCTGGCTGGCGCTCCGGCGTCTCAGCCGTAGCCCGCATCCGCTCCTGTTGTTGGAAAATGGCGATCCGATTAGCGGCACGATCGAAGCCGACAAAATTCGCGAACTCACTTTTCAGGTGACTGAAGATGGCCGCGCGGTGCTCGCCGGTAAAGTAGATTTTGTGGCGCTCAACGGAATCGACGAGTGGCTCGGCGGCGTGCATCTTGTCAGCCCGGGCAAGGTGTGGCGCTGGAATGAATTCGCCGGACAGCTCGAGTTCAGAGATTGAGTCAGCAGTTGTTCCTGCCCCTTCACTATTCCCTAATCTCCATCTAATATCCCCGTTGTGGACATTGAAGCCGTACGTAAGTTTTGTCTTTCGTTACCGCACGTCACCGAAGACGTGCAGTGGGGCAGCGACTTATTATTTCGCATTGGGAACAAGATGTTTGCCGTCGTCGGCCTCGAACCAGCATCGGATCATTGCATGTCAATGAAATGCACGCCGGAAAAATTTGCGGAACTGATTGAGCGAGAGGGCATTGTTCCAGCGCCTTATGTTGCCCGCTACCACTGGGTGGCGCTCAGCCGCTTCGACGCCCTCTCTGCGTCCGAATTAAAGTCGCTGTTAACCACCGGCTATGAACTGGTGCGTGACAAGCTGCCAAAAAAAGTTAGAGCCGGGCTGGGGCCCAACGCTAACAAGTCGCCAGCGTCAGGAAAGCATCGATAGGGTTAACTCCTGCTCGTTCGGCAAATCACATAAACCTCAGGGGCAGACAATCGTAATCAATAGTTACCAAAGCACAGTTGTTTAGAAATTAGTATCCCCCAGGTTCTGCAATGCCTTTTTTCGAAGCACTCAAACTAGCCCTATCAGCGATCTTTGGGCACAAGCTCCGATCGTTTCTAACCCTGCTGGGCGTGATCTTTGGAGTTGCCACGGTGATTGTGGTGGTGTCGCTCGTCGAAGGATTCAATGCTTACGTCGATGAAAAGATCGCCAACATTGGGACCAACGCTTTTTCAGTCAGCAAGTATTCGATCGATGATTTTTCCAGCGTCGAAGCGCTCAACACAGCGCGCCGGCGCAACAAAGATGTGACGCTCGAAGACGCCGCGGCGCTCATCGCCCGCGCCGGTTCGATTCATGAGGTTGGGGCGAAGGAAGACATTTCGGGCGACGTGAAGTTTGGTTCGACTAACCTCCTTCGAATTCACATCAGCGCCACCACACCCAACATTGCCGAGATCGAACGCATCGACGCCGGCGAGGGACGTTATTTCATTCAGGCGGAAGAGGAAAACCGGCGCAATGTCACATTTATCGGCGCCGACGTCGCCGACAAACTGTTTCCGGCGGGAAACTCGTTGGGCCAAACCATACGCATCGATGGCCGATCGTTTGTAGTGATTGGCGTTGGCAAAGCGAAAGGCTCGGTGTTCGGCCAACCACAGGATATGTATGTCTCGATGCCGCTTTCGTCCTTTCTGGCGATTTATGGTGCGCGCCGATCAATTAATCTCAGTGTGACCTCCACCGGCCAGTCAACTTATGAGGACGCCGTCGAAGAGGCGCGCACTGTGATGAGGACTCGGCGCAAACTTGCGGCCCATGAAAAAGATAACTTTGGGATCATTACGCCGAGCGCAATCAATGAACTGCGCGACAAGATTTTCGGCACCATTCAAGTCGCCGCGATTGGCGTCACCTCCATCTCGCTTGTGGTTGGCGGAATCGTGATTATGAACATCATGCTGGTTTCAGTTACCGAGCGAACCAAGGAGATCGGCATTCGCAAAAGCATCGGGGCGAGGCGCAGCGATATCCTTAAGCAATTCCTGGCGGAGTCGACGCTGCTGTCCCTCTTCGGTGGGGCGATCGGAATCGCGATCGCCTATGCGCTGGCAAAGTTGGTAGCCACGCTAACGCCCGTACCAACGGTCTTGCCGTTGTTCGCTGTGACCGCGGCCCTTGTCGTCTCGGCGAGCGTGGGTTTGATTTCGGGAGTGTATCCGGCGTGGCGAGCAGCGAAACTTGATCCGATCGAAGCTTTGCGGGCGGAATAGAACCATGTCCAAAGTCCAACGTCCAATGTCCAATGTCATTCAGGCTAACCGCAAGATTTTCCTGGCGATTCTTAACCAATTTTAGACGTTGGACATTGGACTCTTGTTACTCAATGAAACTTTTTCACAGCAACATTTTCGAAAACCTCCGCATGGGGCTGGACACGCTCTGGCAACATAAGCTCCGTTCGCTCCTTACGATCCTTGGCGTCGTCATCGGCACCATGACCGTCATCGTGATCGCGGCCTTTGTTTCCGGGATTGATGCCCGCGTCTCCAAAGAGATCGAATCGTTTGGCACAAACTCGGTTTACGTCTACCGCTTCGATCCGGGCTTTAACTTCAACCCATCTGCCGAAGAACGAATGCGCAAGCCGCTCAGCTACGAAGACTCCCTCGCACTCGAAACTGAATGTCCTTCAGTAGTCTACGCAGCCGCCTTTATGTCGCCAGTCGATTTCTTTGGAGGCCCATTCACCCAACGAGTCAATGTGCGTTATCGCGATATTGAAATGACGAACTCCGCGGTGCAGGGCGCTTCTCCTACCTACTTCAAGATGGGTGTCACCAACATTGCCGACGGTCGCTACTTCACGGACGAAGAAAACGCTCGTCACGCCAGCGTGCTCGTGATCGGCCGCGACGTGGCCAACACACTGTTTCCCTTCACCGATGCGCTCGACAAAGAAGTATCGATCAACGGCCGCGGCTACACCGTCGTCGGAGTCCTGGCCGAGCGTGACGTATTTCTCGTCGGCGCTGAAGATCCGAACAATGAAAATAAAGCTGTGTACATGCCTTACCTCACCTTGCGAAAACTCTATCCGGACGTAGACGATAATTTTGTGATGGCCCAGGCGCGCCCGGGCCAGATTCACGAGGCGGTGGAAGAAATTCGAGAAGTCCTCCGCCGGCGGCGCAAAGTCGCTTACGGCGCTGCGGACAACTTTGGAGTTTCGACTTCGGAACAGATCATCTCGCAATTCGGGGCAATCACTGGGGGAGTGTTTGCATTGATGGTAGCCATCTCGAGTGTCGGACTTTTGATCGGCGGCATTGGAGTGATGAACATCATGCTGGTCTCGGTGACCGAGCGCACTCGCGAAATCGGCATCAGGAAAGCTATAGGAGCCAGGCGACGCGATATCGTAGTCCAGTTTCTGATCGAAGCGGCCATGCTGACCGGACTCGGGGGCCTGGTCGGAATTGTGGCCGGTTGCGGGATCGCCCTGCTGATTCAAATGATCATGCCTACCTACATCCCCGTCTGGGCACCGGTAACTGGTTTTGTCGTTTCGGTGGGGCTGGGACTGACGTTCGGACTCTGGCCGGCCTGGAAAGC
>JANLZV010000175.1:0-5671 GCA_031366425.1 Pyrinomonadaceae bacterium
ACCTTCTGTTTTTCCGTTAGACCGATTCCCATCTTGACGAGCGTGATCTTGTTCAGCGTGCCGGTAACCTTGAGGGCCTCTGCCGCTTGATACTTCTTCAAGCCCTCACGCGTGTCATCGTCAAGCTTGCCTGTCTCAACGCCCCCATAAAATGCGCGGTCCTTGAGAATTTTCTGCGCCAGCTTGATCTGGTCTTTGTTGGCCCGAAAGATTGGCTTGCGCGGCGTCTTTGGCTTCGCGGCCGAGTTGGAATTTCCGGTGGTCGAGGTGTTTGCGTTTTGCGCCATCGCCGCGGAAAAAACGAAAAGCAGCGACAGGATGGCCGAGAGTGTTCTTTTCATTTGGCTCCTTCTTTTAAGTGAGGCGCGCAAGCGGGACGCGCAAGTTAACAAACCAGGAGATTACAGAGCGGCAAGATGATTACTCGGTCGGCGCAATAGTTCAATCGCCTCGCGCGCAAGTGCCGAATCAGCTCAATACAAATATTTTTGCGTTGGAGTTGAGCGTGAGAAAGTGAGATGGCGAGGAACGACTCGCATCGATCAGTAAACTAACGGTTTTCGCCCAGTGGCGAGGGCAGCTCAGAGGAGTCCGCGTTCCTTCACTTGCAGATACTTTTCCAACAACGAAGGCGCGAGCGCAGCTGCGGTCACGTCCAGGGCCAAACCGCCTTGCGATTCCACTCGCCGCAAAGCAGCCTCACGCAGATACATGATCTCTTCGGCCACCGATTGCGTGAACAGATCGCGCGCGCTTTCCGGCTCGTTGCTCACTACCGCTTTGAGATCACGATCGGCAATCGTAACCACGAGCGGAAGGTGACGCGGTCTGAGCAACCGAAGCGAGGCCAGCAACTCCTTCGATCCTTCCTCGTCAACCAGGTCAGTCAATAACACCACGAGCGAGCGGCGCTTGCTGTGGGCGGCGATGAACTCAAACGCCCGCGAGTAAGACGGCTCGATCATGTCAGGCTCAACTGCATAAAGCGCTTCGAGCGCCGCGTCCATATGCTCGCGCCCGCGGCCGGGTGGCAAGTAACTCTTGATGCGCCGGCCAAACACCAGCAGTCCGGCGTTATCACCGGCACGCGCTGCCGCAGACATCAAGGCCAGCGCCGCATGGACCGCAGAGTCTAACTTCGTTTCCTGTTCGATTCGCGCGGTCATCAGGCGACCGCCATCGATAGCAATCAGGATCGTCTGGTCGCGCTCGATCTGATACTGGCGGGTTGTGAGTTTGCCGCGCCTGGCGGTGGCGCTCCATGAAATGTGGCGCAACTCATCACCACGCACATAATCGCGAAGCGATTCAAACTCGCGGCCTTCACCTCGCCATGATGTTTTTCGATGTGACGACACGAGGGAGCGGGCCCCCAGAGCCTTGAGTTCAGCCTCGCGGGCGCGCCGCATGTTTGGATAGACCTTTACCGAAACCGCCTCGCCTAGTCGCGCTTCACACCACACCAGATTCCAACGCGAAAGGTAGCGCACCACAATTTGTCCAAATTCAAAACGCCCGCGCCGCGGCGGGGTCAGTCCATAAACCAAGGTGGCGGAAGTCTGCGCCTCGAGGCGCAACGAAGCCTCGCGCAAATCCGACAATTTCATCTGGCTTGGGTATTCGTCCTTGATGACGAGGGAAAGCCCATGAGGCCGCGCGTTTTGCACATTGATCAGCACGTCCGTCTTAGCGCCGACTGCAAAGCGCCCGCTGAACTCTCGTGCGATCCTGACACCTTGAGGAAACTTGCTGCGACGCGCGTCGACAATCGCAAAAGCAATCAGTCCAAGGTCGTAGACCAGCCCGATCCAACGCAGCCACGGCCGGCCCCATGAAAACGAAAGGATAATGAAGCCGGCGGCAATCAGGAGGTAGAAAAGCTTGCTGAAAACGAAGCGCATAAGGCGTAGGGCAGAAGATAGAAGACAGAATTCAGGATTCAGAATTTAGAATTTAGAAGACTCGGGTGCAGTCGCTGCAGTCAGTCAAGAGTCACCGGTCGACAGTCGCCAGTCCAGAGTCTCCAGTCAAGAGTCACCAATCGAGAGTCTACAGTCGAGAGTCTACAGTCGAGAGTTACGAGTCGAGTCGGCAACCAAAAGCTCGAGTCAGAATTCTGTATTCTGCCTTCTGTCTCCTGACTTCTGCTTTTTGTCTCCTGCCTCCTGTCCCTGTCTCACCGCGGCACTTCCGCGCTTCTAAGAATGTCGGTAATCACAGCATCCGGAGTTGCCCCATCAAGTTCGGCTTCAGCGCGCAGGCTCAGTCGATGGCGCAGCACCGGACGCGCCACGTCGCGCACGTCGTCAGGCGTCGTAAACTCACGACCGCGAATTGCCGCTAGCGCTTTCGAACACAGCAACAGCGCTACTGACGCACGCGGACTGGCGCCGTAGTGGATGAACGGATGCGACCGGGTGCGGCGCACTAAATCAACCGCGTAATGTTGCACGCCCGGCTCCATCCGCGACGCGCTGATTTCCCGCCGACAACGCGAGATCGCATCAGCATCGGGCAACGGTTGAATCTCCACGGCATCGAGACGCCGCGAATTGAAACCCGCATCCCAATGGGCCACGACCTCTCGCTCGTGTTCCTCGCTCGGATAGTCGAGCAGGATTTTCAACATAAACCGATCGAGTTGGGCCTCTGGCAACGGATAGGTGCCTTCATACTCAATCGGATTTTCCGTCGCCAGCACCGTGAAAATGGGAGACAACTGATGGGCGTCTCCATCGATCGTCACCTGCCGTTCCTCCATGGCCTCGAGCAGCGCGGCCTGGGTCTTGGGCGGGGTGCGATTGATCTCATCGGCCAACAGCAAGTCAGTGAAGACCGGGCCCTGCCGTAGATTGAAGGTTGAAGTGGCCACATTGAAAACGTTGGTGCCGGTAATATCTGAAGGCATCAGGTCAGGGGTAAACTGAATTCTGCCGAAATTTGCGTTGATGATTCGGGCCAACGTTTTCACGGTCAGCGTTTTCGCGGTGCCGGGCACACCTTCGATCAACGCATGACCCTCGGCCAGCAACGCTACGAGTATCTGCTCGATCGGTCCATCCTGGCCGACGATGATTTTACTGAGTTCGCGTCGAATGTGATCGACGGTAGTGGAGACGTATTCAATCATTAGTTTCGTTTTAGAGTCTGCTCAGAATGTGGCAGGGCTCTCTGCCGCCGCCGTTGTTTTTGCTCGCGCTCAGAACTGTTTCTTGTACTTTGATCCGCCGGCAAAAGTAAATGATCCGGCCGGACAATTACGCTCTTCAAATATTCTGAGCGGTCTGTTTCGCTTCGCGGGAACGCATCCGCAAGCCCAAAGTATTTTCAATTTCGCGCAGACGCTTCACCAGTTGGATCGATTGCCGCTCGCTGATCCCGCCGCCATTGATCGCTTCCTCTGATTGCTTCATCAGCGTTTCCACCTGATGCGCGCTCAAAGTTGACCGCGACGCTACGCCCGCGGCGATTTCACGGCGCGGGCTGTTGTAGTCAACGCCCGCGTAGCGCGCCAGCACGCGCCGGGTGCGCGAATAAATATTTTCAATTGCCAAATCGTAAGCGCGCGCGCGCTGTTGCAGTTCGGCCATCGACGCCACAAATTCCAAACTTGATCGGCGATCAACGAACGGCAAGGGCACCGGTCGCGCGAATCGTCGTCCCCTGGTCCACAGGATCAGAATCACCAGCAGGATTACCTGCCCGGCGATCGCGAGTACGGGGGTCCCCGCGAAATAGCCTACAAACGGATTACTGGCAGTCATGCGTCCCTGATGAAACTCGTCAAAAGCAATCAGCGACTCTGGATCCGCGCGACTAGCTCCCAGAACATTTAGCGCCAACTGCAAATTGTCTCTCAGCCCGATCCCACCGTTTGCCACCAAATAGGAATCGCTTAACAAAACAATTCTCCCCTGCCCGTGTGGGTAGTCGACCAGCAGAGGGGCAGCGGCCGAGGCAAGGTGGACCACTGGGGCGGGCGAAATTGTCTGAAGCGATCCGGCGTTCATCGTGCCTGCATCGGAAGGTGGCATCGGTGCCGGCGGCGGCGGCTCGTCTTCCAGAATGTCGTCGACGTCTGAATCGTCAGGTGTCGGTGTCGGAGTCGCCTTTTTGTCCGGAGTAAAAATTTTGATCGCCGAGTAAAAACGAGAAGTCTGGATCGAATCAAGGTCGAAGGTGAGACGCGTGGGCTGCGCCGGTACCACAGGCTTCACGTCTTTCGTCATCTTTTCCGGATTCGCCGGATCATCATTCAGCCCCGGGTAATTGATAAACTCCGTAGTGATGGTCCAATCGCCTGTTTTGGGCAGCAAGAAATCTTCCGGCCGGCGATCTATGATCACAAGCCGCCCGCCTCGTCTTACCCAAAGCAGCAACGTCCGGGCTTCTTCTTCCTCAACTGCCACGAGCGGGCGTCCGACGATAACGAAGGTTTTCACTTTCGGGCTGGTAGGCGTGTTAAGCCGGTCCACCGGCTCTCGCCAACGGACGACCTTGTAGCCAGATTCGTTGAGAAAATCGTAGAGCGCTCGGGTGCCGGTCGAGCCGCTGTTGTAAGTGGAGCGGTTCGGCGCCAATTCGGAATCCTGACGTTTGTCTTCCTGAACGTAGGCCAGCGAATTGATCGCGACTAACACGATCAACGCGAGGACGATGGTGATAATGATGCCGAGCCTTTGGCGCATAAGTTTCCGTCGTTAATTAATTTCCGGCCGCTGGCGAATGTTTTTTTCCGTCCATTGCAGAAGCGTCTGCCGGTAAGCGGAGCGAAAGGCCATCCAGTCAGTTTCAGTCGCATGGGCCAACCCATACCAGTGGAGCTCAAAACTGTCGGTCAATAGCTTCACATTTGCGTAGAGATGCTCGATGTCTCTCACGGCGCGCAGATAGTCTCGATTCGTCTTGTGTTGCGCCAGGCTGATTATTTTTCGATCCCCCAACTCGAGCAGGAGCGCGATATAAGCTTTGCGAATCGCGGCCCGCAACTCGCCGCGTCGGGCCAGGGCCTCGGCTTCGGCCAGTAAATCCACCGCAGTTTGATCCGGATCCAAGTGTTCGCCGAGGACGATCCGCGCTTCGGGCTTGGTCTTTTTCTTGGTTCGGCGAACGCTCAGCAAACGCGGCAAGAATAGCTTTGCGATGAACACCAACACTCCGAGCGCCAGGGCGATTACCACTATCTGGGCGATCGTACTGAATAAGCCGGCGACCCCGGGCGAGACTCCCTTCGGTTTCGGAAACAGGTTTTGAAACCATTCAACGAACTGTTGCAGCAGCCGTGAGATGGCGCTTTCTTTTTTGACCTGTCGAAGGTATTCAGGTCGCGCGAGAATCTCCCGCAGCTTTCGGCCGTCTTCGGCTTTGCTGGCCACTCCCACGCCCGGGCCTTCAACTTCAGTAATGCGCTCATCGATTGCCTGAAGGCGCTCCTTAATTCGTCGTAACAAGTCGGGCCGCTCGGCCAGTTTTCCCTTTCGATATTTTTCAAGTTCATCGTGCAGCCATGAATTGTCTGCGCTCACTTCGGCGTTATTCCATTCCACCTTCTCGCTTCGCGGCAGGATCTGGCGGACACCTTCGATGACCTCCAGGTCTCGTTCAGACCGCGATGCCGCTGCCGGGCCCGGTTCCCTGCTGGTTATGGCCTGGTCCAAAGCGCCGTCGCTTT
>JANLZV010000220.1:0-7213 GCA_031366425.1 Pyrinomonadaceae bacterium
CTGACCGAGGCATTTCTTTCCTTCCTGGGATTCGGCGTGCAGCCGCCGCTTGCCTCCTGGGGTAGCCTGGTGACGGATGGAATTCAAAACATTGGAATCTTTCCCTGGCAGCTCATTTTTCCGGGCGTCACAATGGCTTTGACACTATTCTCGCTAAACTTTCTGGGTGATGGGTTGCGCGATGCGCTCGACCCACGCATGCGGAAATTCTAAGATCAAATTAACCACGGAGGACACAGAGGAACACAGAGGACTGAAAACCCTAAGGAGGGTTTAATTAGGTTAAGCGTTCTCTGTGACCCTCTGTGTCCTCCGTGGTGAAAATATATGTCAACGAACAACGACAATGTTCTCGAAGTGAGCGACCTGCGGACCTACTTCCACAGTGAAGACGGCATGGTAAAAGCTGTCGATGGCATTTCGTTTAATTTGAAACGCGGGGAGACGCTGGGCATCGTAGGCGAATCGGGTTCGGGGAAGTCAGTTACAAACCTGTCCATCATTCGTCTGATTCCCAGTCCTCCCGGTGAGATCGTTTCCGGAGCAGTGAGATTTGGCGGGCAGGATCTTCTGAAACTGTCTGAACCCGAGATGCGGAAGATCCGCGGGCGGCGAATAGCGATGGTCTTTCAGGATCCTATGTCATCGCTCAACCCGTTCATGAAGATTTCCCGGCAGTTAATGGAAACCACTGAGCTGCATCTGGGCCATACGAAACGTGAGGCTCGTGAACATGCAATCAAAATGTTGGAGACCGTTGGGATTCCCGAGGCGCAGGAGCGGATCGACAGTTATCCGCATGAGTTCTCCGGAGGAATGCGCCAGCGCGTAATGATTGCGATGGCCCTTTCCTGCGAGCCGGAGTTGCTAATCGCCGATGAACCGACAACCGCGCTCGACGTCACTATTCAGGCGCAGATTCTTGAGTTGATCAAGACATTGAAACGGGTAACGGGTACCAGCGTTATTTTGATAAGCCACGATCTCGGAGTGGTAGCAGGCATGACTGATCAGTTGATCGTCATGTACGCAGGGAAGGTATTCGAGCAGGCGCCGACGAGAGAATTGTTTGCGACGCCGGGTAATCCGTACACCAAAGGCTTGTTGCGATCAGTTCCAGACCCAACGGACGAGCAGGGCAAACTTTACCAAATCCCCGGGCAGCCTCCAGACGTGGCGCACCTGCCGTCCGGGTGTCCGTTTGCGCCGCGATGTGAACGCGCTGAGGAAGTTTGTCATCGCGAGTTCCCCCCGTTTGTGCAACTGACGGCCGAGCATTTCTCGTTATGCCACTTTGCTCAGCAGGTTTACGCAGAGTCCCAAGCAGAAGCCCGACCGTGAGGGAGGGCTCTAGACAGTCGGCAGGAGCACAAGTTGAGAGTACAGACTTTAGTTTTCTCTGTTTCGGAAGCGGCCAGCTAAAGCTTGTACTCTAAACTACCTGAGGAAACCCAGGGTCACTGACCAGGATGAGCACACATCAATCAAATCTGGACGTAATCCAACCTCCGCCGAAATCGGTCGATGCTCAACTCGGCGACCGCGGTGAGCCGCTGATCTCGATTCGGAACCTCTTTGTCCATTTTGATTTAGGAGCTAGGCCCGGGAAGGGCGGCATTCGGAGACTAACGACAGCGGTTCTCGCAATCCTGCTGACCGCGGGCGTGGTCCTCCTGGCGCTTCGTTTTGGCTACTACCCCGCTGGCGCATGGGCCGGGTTGGTTGCAGCAGCCTTTATTTTGGTCGCGTCTCTTGTGATCGCAGATAGATTGGTTCTGCGCCTTTTGGGTAAACCTGCTCAACGCACTGTAAAAGCGGTCGATGGAGTCTCCATTGATATTTATCCAGGCGAGACGCTGGGCCTCGTTGGGGAATCAGGTTGTGGCAAGTCAACTTTGGGACTCGCTATCTTGCGTCTACTCGAGCCTACCGCAGGCCAGGTGCTTTATAACGGCCTTGATCTGGCGCAGCTTTCTTCACGCCAAATGCGCCAGCATCGTCGACACCTGCAAATAGTTTTTCAGGACCCATATGCCTCGCTAAATCCGCGCATGAGTGTGCGGCAGATCGTTGGCGAGCCGCTCGAAACGTTTCACATTGCGAAGGGCAGGGAAGCCGAGCGGCGCGTCGAAGAACTGATGGAAACGGTCGGACTCAGCAAACGCTTCATCAAACGCTATCCCCACGAGTTCTCAGGAGGCCAGCGGCAACGCATCGGTATCGCCCGCGCGCTGGCAGTTGATCCTGTTTTCATCGTTGCGGACGAACCAATTTCCGCACTCGACGTTTCCATCCAGGCGCAGGTGATGAATCTGCTGGAACGTTTGCGGCAGGAAAAGAATCTGACCTACTTGTTTATCTCTCATGACCTGCGGGCGATTCGGCACGTTTCGGACCGGGTCGCAGTGATGTACCTGGGCAAACTGGTTGAAGTTGCGGATGCCAAAACCGTCTATGACGATCCCCTGATGCCCTACACGAAAGCATTGATCTCGGCTGTGCCCGTGCCGGATCCGGTTGCTGAAAGTGTTCGCCAACGAATCGTCCTTGAAGGCGATGTGCCGTCACCAATTAATCCTCCGTCCGGTTGTCGCTTTCACACCCGATGTCCTTACGCGATTTCGGTCTGTAGGGACGTCGTACCGCAGCTCGTCGAAATTAAACCGCACCACTTTGCTGCCTGCATCCGCATTAGCCCGCAGCAACCGCAAATCGAAAACGTAGCAGCGGGCGACGCGCCCGGCCTGGCCAGCGCCAGCAACTAACAGCTCTGAGCAACCCAATTTCGTCTCTAATCGCACACTTCCCACTACCCTGAATCGCCCGGCCATCCTATTCAGTCCGATTCGATTTGGCAGGTGAAATCACGCCCCTATTGGTCGTTTACCAAGAGGGTAAGCCATTCTGTGCTTTGTGTTTGCACGCATTTATCGGATTCTTCAGCCAAGGGTCGAGAGCTGGTCGGCTTGTTAACGCGCCACTATACTGAGAATGTAGCCGCAAGCCCGCAACTTTGCCTGTCCCGTTTGGGTTCCGTTTCGAAATCTACTTTTGATGAAAAAGCCGTTGTCTTCAAAGTCCTCCGCGTTAATCACGGAAGTTGGTTCGCAAATCCTTCAGGAGCACCGCGAAGACGCGCCGTTGGGTTGGGTTGAGGTGCAAGACGAGCTGGCCGGGGCGACCGGCCTATCGCTCCTCCTCGTGGATGGCCGGCAGCCGCCAGCTGTCGCGATCTCAAATAACAATTCAATCTGCGAGGCGTTTCAAACCTCCCCGAAACATGTCGCACTTTGCGATCCCTACTGCGGCGATGCGCACCGGCGCGCGCTGAGTGCGGGGTCGGCGGTTCAATACAAATGCCACGCCGGACTTCACTGCGTCACGACGCCCGTGCAAATAGGAAGAGAACAACATCTGGCCGTGATTGCCGGTCGAGCGTTTGTGTCCGCCGTTGACTATCGCACTCTTGTTGATCGATTTCGCGCAGGCGAGTTAAACGAACTGCTTGATCGGAACCCATTTGAGAACGTGATCTTTGCGGAACAGCAGCGGCTTGATGAATTTCCGGAACGGCTGCGTAAGGCGTCTCGGAAGTTTGCGCCGAAGCCCTCGTTAGCATCGCCAGCAACGTCAACATCGCGAGCGGCTTCCGCATCATCGGTTAGTCCCGAGCCGGTAAAGACTTCCGCACCAGCCGTTGCGGTTGAAGAAAGCGCCCAACTTGTCGTGGCTCAAGCGTTAACGTTACCCGCCGATCTGAACCAAACCGAACTTCAGTTGGAAGTAGAGCGGCTTCGCGATGAGCTGAAATACCGTTCACATCTGGTGCAGTCGTTACAAAGCTTTCTCGATCGCATCAGTTCGACAAACCCGGAGGAGACGTACCTCGCAATTCTCACGCGTTCAAAAGAATTGCTAAAGGCGGAGCGCGCGGCACTGTTTGTTTATGATGAGGGTTCGACTGAAGCAATCTTGAAAACTGCAATTGGTTATCCTGACGCTGGAGCCCAATCCGAAGACCGACTCGCCGATCCAGCCCAACCACGCGCGGCGGCGGAATTGGAGCAGACGGGATCGTCCATAAGTTTTCCCATCACCGTTCGGGGACGGCGCATTGGATTGCTTAACTTCGCTGACAAATCCGATGGCGGCGAGTTTACCGACGTCGATCGCAGTCTGCTGGAAATCATTTGTCCTCAAATCGCGGTTGCCCTCGAACGCGCCGATTGGCAGGAGCGGGCGACGCAGTTTCAACTGATGTCGATTACTGATCCATTAACCGGCTTGCTTAACCGGCGTTACCTGGAAGAGCGCTTGACTGAAGAGTTGAATCGTTCGAGTCGGTATAACTATCCGATGAGTTGCTTGATGATCGACATTGACGACTTCAAAAAATACAACGACCGCAACGGACACCAGGCTGGAGACGTGGCCTTAAAAATTACGGCGCACAGTCTGAAGGCCGCGCTTCGATCGGCCGACGTTGCCTGTCGCTATGGCGGGGAAGAGTTTTGCGTGCTGCTGCCTCAGACAAGTGTGAGTGAAGCCGGGGTGATCGCCGAGCGCATGCGACTGCGGGTTTCGGAAACTGATTACCCGTTTGGCAAACAGCAGCCGATGGGTACGGTTAGCATCAGCATTGGAATTTCAACCCTGGAAAAAAATATCGACACGGCTGAGAAAGTAATTTCCGCAGCTGATCGCGCTCTTTACCATGCAAAGGCTGAGGGCAAAAACCGCATCGAGTTTTACGCCGGCCACCTGGCGGGAGCGTTTGCCGGTAAATGACCACGCAAGGAGAAAAGCGGCAAATTCTGAGCCGCGTAACTCGTGAAGAATTTGTCGGCCGTGCCGGCGAGTGCAATAGGGTGGTGTCGCATGCTCTATTCGACGCCGAACGCAACCACCTCGGCCTCTTGATCTTGATGGCCCCGCTTGCTGGTGTTTCCGAACTACTCCGACAAGCCTACGACGAAATCTTCAACCGGCAAGCAGACTTGGTACCTATCTACTTCGCCCTCCCGCGCACTGAAACCACCGCGGTAAGCGCCGCGATCGAATTTCTCAACACTTTTGTCCTTCAATACGTCGCCTATCGCCGCTTCGAACCGGCGCTGGCCCACGCGTCGCTGACTCTAAACGATTTAGTGAAACTCGCTCCCGCGGCCGATGCTGATTGGATTGCGGAGTTGGTCGACACTTACAACCGTGAACGTTTTAACGAAGACGATCGGGCCCTCGTCCGTTTCTGTCTTAGCGCGCCGGCGCGCGTGCCCAAAGACGGCGCCAGGCCGTTTGTTATGTTTGACGCGTTGCAGTTATCCGGTTATGGCGACGATCCGGTTCCGTTCTCTACTGAGGTCGTTCGCGCGCTGATGTCGTCAGACTTGCCGTTTGTTTTTGCCGGGTTACGCCGTGAAGTGGCGGCGGCTTTTGATCGGGCCGGACTCAACGCCCGCGCGCTCGATGCGATTCACCTCGCTCCGCTCGCTGAAGCCGAGTCTGCCACCTTAATCAGCAGCGTTGCGCGACGTCTCTCCGTTTTCTGCAAGGACGAAACGCGCCACCTTCTGGCCCAGCAACTCGAGGGAAGTCCACTCTTCATTAACGCGATGATGCAAGCTGCGCGCGACAAACACATTTCCCTCGATTCGTATCTTTCCTGTGAACGTTTATATGTTGACGAGGTGATGGGCGGCCAGCTCAGTCGCTATTTTGCGGCGACTCTGGAGCGGGTTACCAACGACCCCGACACCCGCCGGGCCATCATTCGTCTGCTCTGCGAGTCGACCAGCACACGCACCCCGAGTGTTCGCAAGACGACTTTCGAAACCTGGTGCAAACGCCTGGAGCTCGATGCTTCGGCAGTCGAGGAAATTCTCCGCCGTCTACACGTCCAGGAATGGATTAATTGGGACGGCGACACCATTAATGCCGATGGCGGACCAGCAGCCTGGAAAGACTACCTCCGCAGCAGATTTCGGCTCGATGCGCTGCGCGAGCCTCGGGCGCTCGTAGTCGCAGACTTGATCGCGACCGCACTCAAACGCGCGCCGGAAAATGTGGCGCGTCATTATCGTCGCAGCGCAAGTCTTCAGTTGCGTGATCTGATTTCCAAATTTAACTCCAAGCGGGTACCGAGGCGTCTGTTTCATTTCGCGGAGTTTGCGGAACTCTACAAGGGCGCAGGCCAGCAAGAGGTTTTTGCCGGACTTGAGGCGGAAACTAATCTGCAGAAGCTGCCGCAAGTCTTTCATGTCACGAACGGAACCGCGTTCAGTCCGGAGTTGCGCCAGTTTGCTGACGAAGACAGTTGCGTGGTGGCCCACGCGTTCGAAGGCGCCACTTACACCGACGCGAATGAAGTCGTTTGGCTGGTCGCGCGCGTCGAGAGCAAGCTTGCGGCAAACACGGAATTAACCCGTGCCTGGCTGGAGAGGCTGTCATCGGTGGGTCGCTCCCGCGGGTTTTTGCGATTTCAAATCTGGCTGATTGCCAACGAGGGATTTGATGAGGAGGCGAGCGCGCTCCTAGATGAACACCGCGCGTATGGTTCCAGTCAGCAGCAGTTCGAACTCTTGAGCACGCGTCTGAGCGAGGCCGACGGCAACGCGCCACCCGCCGATGGTGAGAACGAGTTTGTACTCGTGTTGCCAATGGGCAGCGACAGCGAACTCCTGGCGGCGACTACGGTGGAACAACTCGCCCGTCGCGCGCGCTTCACTCCTGAAGCGATCAATCAAATCAAGACTGCCATCGTGGAGGCTTGTATAAATGCTTCGGAACACAGCCTCAGTCCTGATCGCAAAATTTATCAACGCTTTCGGGTCGAAGATGATAGATTGGTGATTACGATAGCGAGTCGGGGCATTGTGCCGAATATTGTGCCGAATATTGAAAGCAAGAACGAGATTGATCCGCTTCAAGCGGACGCCGTGGACTCAGAGTCGGCGGACGAGTTTCGCGATGCTTCAGAACAACGTCGCGGATGGGGACTGAAACTCATTCAGACGCTAATGGACGAAGTCGAATTTGAACGCGTTGACGAAGGCACGAGCCTGCGCATGGTTAAATACCTGCGACGGAGCTCATAACGCCAAATGCTAGTTTGCGCCCGATGGCTTGGAGTCGCCCGGCGAGCACGGAAAAGGAGAAGGAAAAGAATTTGGAAGAGCCGCTTGGATTAGAGGTCCGTTCGCACACGGTGGGTACG
>JANLZV010000260.1:0-2992 GCA_031366425.1 Pyrinomonadaceae bacterium
GGTGCCGCCGAACGTTCGGGCTGGGCTGGGTTGGTTGCCAGAGATGGAATCACCGAGCCTGCGGCTGATGGAATCGCTGAGCCCGCGGCGTTTGCGGTTTTGTCCCCACTGAGCGATGGATCATGGAGAAACTTCAGCAGCCATGTCGGATCTACGCGGGCGCCTTCACTCGTCAAGCGCGGCGGCAGCAGGTCTTTGCCTTCCGGCGTTTGATAGAACGGAACATCCATCAACACCGATTTCTGGCCCACCTGGACTTGGTGGCAGCCGACACAGTTGTATTTCTTGATCACCCACCAGCCGTTTTGAATATCCTGACGTCGCTGATCCTGCGGATCGTAAAACAGCGACTGTGGCACGTTTGAACCTTCGGCGCCGACGCTTCCCAACAGGAACGTGGTTAGGGCGGTCCGCCATTCGGGTTCAAGGAAAGGCTTCGGCATTCTGAGCCGGTCCTTCGGATCCTTTTCCTTGCCGCGATCGTAAATCGCTGGCTCGGTCAGCTTATGTTCGAAAAATCCTTTGTGGTTGTACCAGGAAGTCTCCGCGTGTTCGCCATGGATGGCCAGCGGGTCGTGGCCGTTTTCCGCATCATGCGTCAGCAGGGCAAAGTCCAAACGCTCGATCGGGGTGGCCCCTTCGACGGTCAACTCCTTGCCAATTCGTTGTTCGTCTTCGAAGCCTTTTATTTCGTGACAACCCGCGCATCCGTACTGCTTGATCAGCGCCGCACCCTTCGGCTTGAGATTTGGATCATCCATGAACGACGCGTCGGGATACGAGGGTGGCGACGCCAGCGAGAAAAGATATGTGGCGATGTCGCGCGTGTCGCTGTCGGACAGACGGAAGTTGGGCATCACCGTCATGTTCTGGACTTGTAACTCCGCGCCATCATTCGGGCAACGCGAGTTCAACTCCGTATCGAAGACAAACGGCTTTCCGTTTTTGCTGTAATCCTCCGGGGTGAGGTCGCGCTTCTCCTTCGGACAATAAGGCGCCCAACGCTCACGTGGGTTGTGAATCCAGCGGACGATATATTCGAAGTTGGATTTTTCACCGACCCGCTGCAGGTTCGCGGCAAAGGTGCCGCCGGTTGGACTACTCGCATCACCGATGGAATGACAAGCCAGACAGCCGCGAGTTTCAAAAAGCTCCTGGCCGTGGGCCGCGTTCCCGCGTCCCTGCTCGGACGCTTTGCCGTCAAAGCTCTCCTGCCATAGATAGGCGGAAATCGCCTGGATCTGATCGTCGGCATCCTTATCGCGCGAGACACCGCTCTTGTTTTCTGCTTCGGCAAAACGCCAGAACGTCGGCATCTTGGTGCCCGGCCGGAAGTTCTGCGGATCTCTCAGCCAGACCGGAATCCATTCTTTTCGCAGTTTTAGTTTGACGTCCTTAAGATTCGGCCCAACCTTCTTCTGGTCCTGCATTAAATATTTCGATTGGAGACTCGCCTGATCGATGCGCGCGGCCAACAGACTGTTTGAGACGCGGAGCGACTCGGCATGCGCCAGCAGTTTCTGCGCTTCAACGTCGTCCGCAGCCTGGTTCGCGTTTTCGGTGTCCTGGCGGATCTGCTTTTCGTTGGAAATTATTTGGTCTTCGAGTTGCGCGGTGTTCTGCCGTGTACCTGAGAGCGCGTCCGTCTCGTGATCGAAACCCTCGTAGCGATGGCAGCCGACGCAACCGCGCTGATAAAACAGATCACGACCGCGATTTAACGTGTCAGCGCCCTGGGTCACGCGGTCCTTCGCATGACACTGCTGGCAACCGGCTTCCATGTTCTCTTTTTCGAAGAGGGGCCAGAGCCAATACTTGTGCCGGCCATGACCTTTCATGTCGCTGGTGGTGGCTCGGCCGTTACCCCAATGGCAACCGGAACAGCCGAAGCGTTCCGGGCTGTGGACCTGGAGCAGCTCCTTGTTTGGATGACTGACAAAAGCGCGCGCCATGCTGTCCGGCTTCTTACCTGGTCCATCGGGCGCGAGGTCAGCCGGCTTCAAATCCAACGGCTCTCGAATTCCCACATGACAAACTTCGCACCGATCCACCACATTCGCTGAGTTAACACTAATCTGATGGCCAAGAATCGAGTAATCAAAGTTGTCCATCTTCCGCACCAGGCCGTCGATCTGCACTGGGGTCAGGCCGATCACGTGGTGCTTGAGATAATCGTCGCGCTTCTTTGCTAGTTCCGTGGGCTCTTTGAGGAGCTCGGCTTTCTTCGCCAACAAGCTCGCTTTTTGTTCGCGCAGATCGTTATAGAACTTCTCAAGCTGCTCGTAATTCATTTTCTGCGCGACCGTCTTGTTTGAACCGTCAGCCGCAGGCAGTTCCACTTCAACCACTTCTAGTCGCTTCTGTTCAGCTTCCTTGCGATACTTTTCTTTCGCCGATCCGCTCGCGGTTTCAATGTTGTAACTGATGACCGTCAACCGCCCGCGTTGGTTCTGAAAAGGATCAGTGACTGCCGCGATCTGCCTTTGAATCAACCCGACCTTTTTATCCACTTCCGTGGTTTCAGGCTTGGCAGTTTCCAGCGCCGCCTGGGCTTCAGCTTCCAGTTGCTGGTATTCCGAACTCTCTTTTACTTCAGCTTCGGTTTTGCCGGCCTGCGATTTTATGCTCTTGAGGTAACGCGTGTAACGGCTGACGAACTGTTGTTGAATTCCCTTCCACGGGCGCTGGCCAAATGCTTCGTCCCACAGCGCCCACGCCAAAGACAAGGTCAGCAACAGGGCACAAAGCAGCAGGATGCCGCTCGTCGAACGACTCACGATGGGATCGCGAGAGTCGCGAGCGTCAGGTTCGCGTTGTACCAGCGATTGATTAGCCTCAGGAGAATCAGCCAAGCGAAATTAGTCCTTTGAAGAACCTTCAGTGGGACAGACATTCTTGTCTGTCAGCTATCATTTTAGGCAGGCAGGAATGCCTGTCCTACTCTCTTACACGTTGAACCAGGGCGTTACCCAAACGTACTTGATCGTGAACG
>JANLZV010000271.1:0-2290 GCA_031366425.1 Pyrinomonadaceae bacterium
CCTTACGCAGTCCAGGATAATGAATCTAACGAGGTGTTTGCGGGCGGGGGCGCCCGCGCTCCCAATGGCGCCCTTGCTTACGCTCGCACTTCCGCTTTGAAGAGGAACCGCCGCTCGGAATTTGGCAGCAGCGTCGCGCTGACGTTCAGGCTAAAATCCTTAAGTCGTAATCCCAACCGCTCGCCTCCAAATAACAAGAAAGTTGCGCCCGAGGGTGCCCACTCGATCATAGTTGAAATCGTTTCCTCAAATTTTTCCAACGCCCGGCAAGTTATGAAATCGACTTGCGGCGCCCCAATATTTTCAAAACGCTCAGCGATGATGGTCTGTCGCGAGATGGCTTCCTGAGTCAAAACCTCACGAAAGGCTTCGCGCAGAAACACGGCCTTCTTTGGTGAAGCCTCAATCAGGACAGCGCACAGATCCGGCCGAACAACTAGACAGGGAATCGCCGGGAGACCCCCGCCGGAACCGAGATCGGCGATGCGGGCACCATCGGGCAGATGCTCGATAAGGGCGAGCGATTCGAGAATATGTCTGGTGGCAAACTCGCGCGGGGAGACAGGAGCGACGAGATGTAAACGCGGGTTCCAAATGTTGAGCACCTGGTAAAACCTGGTGAGCCCGTCGATCGCGCCGGCGTTGAGCGACAAACCGTAAGCCGCCGCGTTAGCCGCAAGAGCGTCGCGGAATTGTTTTACCTGGGAAGTTGCCGGTTCGTGATCACTCATGTAATTCAAGTTTCAATCAAAGCCGCACAGAGTGCAAAGCGTCATTGGCGGAACCGGAGCGGGCAGAGTGGCGATGTACTCGCGCCGTGTCCTTTGCCCAGTGACCGCCTAGCATGAGATTCTTGCCGCGATGTTTGACGACTTAGCAAAACAGCATGCGCAACTGGGCCAGCTCGTTACGGCCATCATTTCAGAATACGCCGCCGGACTTGATTCCGCGCGAGTCGCTTCTGCAGCTACGCCACACGATTTGGAAAAGTTGTTTGACGAGCCGTTTCCCGAGCAGGGCAGTCCAGCTGAAACAATTCTAGACCAGTACAAAGACGACGTGTTGGCGCACGCTATGAACGTTCCCAGCCCGCGCTATTACGGTCAGTTTAATCCAACGCCGCTGCCGATCGGCGTTTGGGCCGACGCGCTCGCGTCGTCGCTGAATCAAAACGCGGGCGCATGGCGAAATGGACCAACTTCGGCCTTGATTGAAGCGCGGGTGATTCGTTGGTTGTGCGAACTTGTGGGTTACGACTCGGCAGCGTTTGGCACGCTGGCGAGCGGGGGCACCGAAGCGAATTTGATCGCGCTGAAGTGCGCTCGCGACCGAACACATGCTGCCGCAACTGAACATGGTTTGCGATCAGCGTCGGGAGACTTAACAGTTTACGCTTCCGAACAGGCACACTTTTCAATCGAGCGCAGCCTCGATATTCTTGGGATGGGCCGGAAGAGTTTGCGGAAAATTGAAACTGACGAAAATTTTCATGTTCGTCCCGGCGAGTTACGGCGCGCGATCGAAGACGATCGCAAAGCGGGTCGCATTCCCTGTTGCATTGTCGGAATCGCCGGAGCCACTTCGACCGGCATCGTCGATCCCCTCGTCGAGTTAGCCGAAATTGCCCGGGAAAATAATTGCTGGTATCACGTCGATGCGGCTTATGGCGGGACAATGGCTTTTTCCACAAAGCATCGACTGAAGCTGCGTGGAATTGAACTCGCTGATTCGATTACCTTCGATCCTCACAAATGGATGTTTGTGCCGTTTGCGTGTGGCGCAGTGCTCGTGCGTGAAGGCGGCCACGTCCTGCGCGACGCGTTTGATATCACCCCTGAATATTTGAATGAAGACCGCGGCGGCGCGGATGTCGAGTTCGACTTTTTCCGTTACGGGCAGCTTGGCACGCGGCGTTTCAACGCACTAAAACTTTGGATGGCCATGAAGTTTATGGGGCGCCGAGGTTACGCGAGCGTTGTCGAACGTCAGATTGAACTAACTGAATATCTCGCGACGCGCATCGATCAGTTAGCCGAATTTGAGACAGTCGGCCGGGTGGAGTCTGCTGTTTGTTGTTTCAAGTTTTCCCCAGCGCGATCCGCAAACCTTGGCGCAGCGGAACAGGATCGACTGCAGCAGCAGTTGCAGCAGGGAATTGAAAAGAGCGGCGAAGCGTGGATAACGACCACGGTGCTAAAGGGCCGAAGAGTTTTGCGGGCGAACATCAATAGTTACCTGACTGAGCGCCGGCACGTGGATGATTTGGTAGAATTGCTCGAGCGTAAAAGTT
>JANLZV010000288.1:0-10198 GCA_031366425.1 Pyrinomonadaceae bacterium
CGGACGCGCCCGTCGCCGACGCCCGCCTGCCATGCCGACCCGTCGCAGTTTGCCACGACTATCTCCAGCAGCCGGCCCAGTGCTTCCGGACGCACGCCCACTCGCCAGGCGAACGCATCATTAGGTTCTAAAGCTAAAGCAGCTAACGACGCCCAAATTGCTTTGTCGTCCGACTCAATGCGAGTGGCAACCTGAACGTCGCTCAACAACTGCAACGCCGTCTTACTCTGCATCGCAACTCCGCTTGGGCTTTCGGCAAATCGAATCACCATCGCGTGCTCGCGTCCATCAGACCATCCCAACTCTTTCGCCGAGCGCGGCGAAAGAATTTCGGCCGCGACCGGGAACAACGCGTCGGCGATTACGCGACGGGCACCCGCGAGCAAATTGAGACGACTGCCTTCAGCCACTATGGTTCTGGTTTCGAAAGGAAGTGGACGGAGTTTGAAGTTTACTTCGACGAGGACGCCGAGCGTCCCATAGCTGCCGGTAAACAGTTTGCAAAGATCATAGCCGGCGACATTTTTCACCACGCGTCCACCGGCTTTGATCAACTTGCCGTCAGCCATCACTACTTTCATTCCGATCACGTGCTTACGCGGTGGTCCATAGCCAAATTGTTGCGCGCCGCCGAGTCCGGTCGCGACGACCCCGCCGATCGTGGCGCGGCCGTCATCGGGTGGATCGATTGGGAGCCACTGTCCCTTCGCTCCGAGCGCGCCATTGAAATCCTTGAGCGTGACTCCGGCTCCAGTGATTGCCACCAGATCCGCCGGTTCGTGTTCAATGATCTGACTTAACCGGGCGGTGCTAACCACGACGTCAGATCGCCGCAACAGCTGCCCGGCGTCGAGCCAGGTCATGGCGCCGGCCGGCGTCACCGCCCAGCCTGCGCTCGCGGCTAGTTTCATCATCTCGCAAACTTCTTCGATCGAGCCGGGCGAAACTACTAGAGGAAAAGGCGACTCAGAGCCCGTCAGCAGGGAAACGCTATCGCCCCCCACAATGGCTGCGATTTGTGAACGAGCAACTTCCGGATCAAAAAAATTGCTTTGGGCTTGAATCCTTAAAGTCCCGCTTACAGGTTTTGTCTGCGGCGTCGCCCCCGACAACTCCGGTTCCGAATATCCGTCTGACGTTGGACTCCTGACTCTAGATCCGGCTTGCGATGCTTCACCGCAACCGCGCAGCATAGGAATGATCTTTCCAGGATTGCACAGCCCGCTCGGATCGAAAGCGGCGCGCACCGCCAGCATGACCTCCATGTCGGCTTCCGAGAAGATCAATGACAGCAACTCGCGTTTGTCCAGACCCACGCCGTGCTCGCCGGTGATGCTGCCCCCCGCTTGGACACACGCTTGCATCAGTTCACGTCCTGCTTCTTTCACGTTGTGGACTTCCACGGCCGAACGCGAATCGAAGCAGATCAGCGGATGGAGATTGCCGTCGCCGGCGTGAAAAACGTTTGCGATCCGGAGCTGATACTTCGCTGCGATGCGATACGCCTCGTCGAGCACTCCCGGCAGGCGCGATCTGGGTACTACGGCATCCTGGATCATCGAGTCAGGTGAAATGCGTCCGATCGCACCAAAGGCGCCCTTGCGCGCGGCCCAGAGTTTTTTCCGTTCAGTTTCATCTCGGGCCGCTCGGCAGCTGCGAGCGCCATACTGCAGGCAGATGCCTGTGACTGTTTCTGCCTCATCATCGATCCCCGCTTCGATGCCGTCGAGTTCGATCAACAACGCCGCGCCCACGTCGAGCGGCAGGCCGGCAGCAAATACGCTCGCCTCGACCGCGCGAATAATTTCCCGGTCCATCATTTCCAGAGCGGCCGGCATTACTCCTGAGGCAATGATGGCCGACACCGCATGGCTCGCAGCGTTTACTTCGGCAAACTCAGCGAGCATCGTGCGCACTGCAGGCGGCACGGGCACGAGTCGCAAGGTAGCTTCAGTGGCGATGCCAAACGTGCCTTCCGACCCGATGAACACGCCGAGCAGATCGTATCCGGGTAGTTCGGCCCCGGCCCCACCTAGATCGACCACTTCACCATTGGCGAGGACTACCCGCAGGCCCAACACGTGATCTGTCGTCGTCCCGTATTTCAGGCAGTGAATACCCCCAGCGCTTTCAGCAACGTTGCCGCCAATCGTGCATGTTGGCTGGCTTGAGGGATCGGGAACGTAATGTAAACCAAACGGCACGGCGGCGCGCGACACGTGAGCATTCACCACGCCGGGTTGCACGATCGCAATTCGGTTCAGCTGATCAATTTTCAGGATCGAGCGCATCCGCGCCATTTCAATCACTACGCCGCGATTCAGTGCGAGCGCGCCTCCTGAGAGGCCGGTGCCAGCGCCGCGCGGAGTGAAAGGCACACCGGCCTGGGCCAACACCCGCATGACGGCAGCAGTCTCTTCGGTAGACGACGGAAAAACGACCGCGCGGGGTTGATGCTTGTGCTGCGGCAACCCATCGCACTCGTAAACCAGTAACTCGTCGGGCGAAGTCAACACGTTCGCGCGGGAGACAATGGCCTCCAGATTTTCCTTAAGACTGTCCAACGGAAGGATTCCTTATGAACACGCGACACACGATGTAGATTAGAAAACCGACAGCGGCGGCGATGGCGGCCACGCGCGCTTCCCTCAAGGTGCTGTTAGCCAGCAACCATGCCGCCAGCATTAGCGACAGGATCGCGATCGTCGTTCCTCCTCGCAGGCGAAACTCAGGCGCCGGCGCGTCACCCCGGCGTCGCAAAACCGGCAAGGCGAGGCAAGTAGCGCCGTAAGTCACGAGGCGTGCGATCGCGCTGATAGTTAGTGCAGCCACAAACGAGCTCTTCAAGGTCAATACGAGCATCACTGCCGCCGTGATCAGAATGGCGACATGCGGCGTGAAGAAACGCCGATGGACCGCAGCGATCAGTGACGGCAGTTGTCGTTGCTCGGCAATTGCGAAGGGAATGCGCGAACCGGAGAGCAGGAGAATATTTAGATTGCCGGTAATTGAAATGATCGCGCCTGCTGAGATGATCGCCCCGCCGGCCGGGCCGAGGAAACGCAGGCCTGCGTCTGCCAAAGGCTTTTGAGATTGGGCCAACTCTGGCAAAGTGCCCACGCAAACGATCTGGATCAGGATGTAAAGAACCGCTACTACTGCGATGGCTACGAGCAGGGCGTGGGGCAAATGTTTTTGCGGCTGTCGCACTTCACCGGCTGGTATGGTGGCCATTTCAAAGCCGGTAAACGCGTAAATCAACAACAGCACTGACTGCGAGAAAGCGCCGGCTGTTGGCGGCGGTCCGAGAGCATAGGCCGTTGGTTGAATAAAGAATAGCCCGGCAGCGATGAAAATTATGATGGGAACGAGTTTGCCGATCGTGAAATAGTTGCTGACCCGGGCGGCCTGCTTTACGCCCAGTACGTTGACGGCCGTCAACACCATGACGACGATAGTGATGATCGATGCGCGCCAAAAAGTACTGGTTGCTGAAGGCCAAAAATAGCCGAGATAGTTAACCAGCAAGTTGCAGTTTGCGGCGAAGGCGGTCAGTCGGGCGAGCCACATCAACCAACCAATCTCAAATGCCGTGGCCGGCCCGAAGGCTTCGCGCGCGTAGAGGTATGGCCCACCAGTATCGTTGAAGCGGCTGCTGACTTCGGCGAAACAAAGAATGATCAAAGTCACCACTGCGGCACAAGCAACAAAGGCGATCAGGCTGTAGGCGCCAATTAGTGAAAATACTTTTGACGGTAACCCAAAAATCCCGGCGCCAATGATTCCATTGATGGCAATCGCTACCAAATCCCAGCGACGGATGCCTCGAATAAGACCTGCGCCCGGTACAGGTCCATCTGAAACTTTGGGCGGCACAATTTCCATTGCCTTGGCTTATAATCTAATTCACACGCTGACACAATCATTTCGTTTTGGAACGCATCAATCATGAAATCAAAAGTTGAAAAACGGCTTGTCCCCGGCTGGGTTGCAGTTTCACTCATCGCCCTTCTCGTTATCCTGCCACTGGGCCGAGCAGACGCGCAGCAATCCCGAACAGTCGCGACCGCCGACGCCGCGGCTGGTTCATTGCAAGCGCTGCTGAACGAGGCAGCCAGGTCTACCCTCGAAAAGTTTGCCGACAAGAAACTTCAGCCGTCGCAACTTTCGATCACGCTGATCAACCTTCGGGATCCGGCCCATCCAGTAACAGCGAGCTACCGCGGCAATGAGCGTGTCTACCCGGCGAGCGTAGTGAAACTATTTTTCCTCGCGGCCGCTCAACGTTGGCTGGAAGATAAAAAGATTGACGACACGCCGGAGTTGCGCCGCGCATTGAAGGACATGGTCATTGATTCGTCGAATGAAGCCACGCAGTACATCGTAGACGTTCTCTCGCGTGCCACCGGCGGTTACGAACTGCCGCCGGAAGAAATGAAGCAGTGGCAATACCAGCGCGACGCGGTCAATCGTTATTTCACGTCGCTCGGATACACCAATATCAATGTTAACCAAAAGACTTTTTGCGAGGACGCGTATGGCCGCGAAAAAGTTTCGCGAGGGCCAAACGGGGAGAACCGCAACAAGCTTACGACTGACGCCACTGCGCGCTTGCTGATGGAGATTGCCACCGGGAAATCGGTCAAGGCTGAGCGGAGCGCGCGCATGATGGAACTCCTGAAGCGCGATTATTCGGGCACGAGCGCCGACGGCGATGACCAGGGGCACGGTTTTACCGCACTCGCGTTTAAGGGAATTGAGGGCGTGCGTCTGTGGTCCAAAGCCGGTTGGACCAGCACTACGCGACATGACGCAGCTTACGTCGAGCTACCGGACGGTTCCAAGTTTGTCCTCGTCACCTTTACCACTGATCACGCTAAGGAACCGGAAATTATTCCCACGGTGGCGCGTGTGGTGATCGAGGGCATCAAGACTGTGAAGTAACGCAAACTGAGAGTTTGCGGACAGCGGTATCGAGGTCACAATTGAAGACCGTCTAACAATTTGCGTTTACCGCGCCGCATGATTGATCTGTCCACCCATCACCAGCCAGTCAGCGATTTATTCAGTTCACCTCAGAACCCGGTGGAATGGGACCAGTATCGCCTATCGACCGAGCAGATCGAGTTTTACCAGGCTCACGGTTACCTGGCCGGAATTAGACTGCTCAACGATTTCCAAATCGAAGCTTTGCGAGATGAGCTCGATCAGATCATCGATCCTTCGCACCAAGGCAACGAGCTGTTCTACGAGTATCACTCCAACGAGTCCACTGATCCGCGAAAGGCGCTTTTTCACGCACTCGGTGCCTGGCGAGTCGCGAACGCCTTTCACGATCTGTTGTGGAACCCGGCATTGCTAATGGCGGCGTCCCAGCTTCTTCAGGGCGCGGTGCGTTTTTGGCACGATCAGATCTTTTTCAAGCCGGCGCACCACGGCGGAGTGGTCGCCTGGCATCAGGACTATTCCTATTGGACGCGCACCGTGCCGATGGCCCACGTCTCGTGCTGGATTGGTCTCGATGATTCCACGCGCGCAAACGGATGCCTTCATTACGTACCGGGAAGCCATCGCTGGAACCTGCTGCCGATCACCGGGCTAGCCGACGATTTAAACTCGATTCAGCGAGTGTTGACCCCTGAACAGAAGCAGGAGTTTCAGCCAGTGGCCATCGAACTAAGAAAAGGCGAGGCAACATTTCATCATCCGCTCATGGTCCATGGTTCGTTTGAAAACCAGACTGACAGTCCACGCCGGGCGGCAGTGATAAACGTCTTTCGTGACGGTGTGGTCGCGGCGTCGAATGAGCCGCTGCTGGCGGGCGTGCCGGCAATTCCCAAAGGTGTAAAGGTTGAAGGGCAGTTTTTTCCCCTATTGTTCGACCCTGAGCACTCTGGCTGACTCGAACTCACAACTCAATACCTCAGGAACATCCAGCTCACCACCGCGTCTAACTAACCCGTGAAACGAAATTTTCAAACTCATTTGGAGATCGCACCGTGCGGTTTGGAGGACGAAGCATGTCTGAAAAGAATCTGACCGGAAACAAACCTTTCATCAACGTCACCCCGATGATCGATGTGCTACTCGTGATGTTGATAATTTTCATGGTGGCAGCTCCGCTCAAACCGCATAGCTTCGCCGCGAAACTCCCTTCAGAGCCGGACAAAACGCAACCGCCCATTGCACCGAATGACAAGACGCTCGTCGTCACGATTGCACTTGATCGAACTCTTATGCTCAACGGCTTGAGTGATATGGGCACCGTCGACGACACAGCGAAAGTGAGCACGCGACTCGTCGCCCTGTTTCTCGAACGAAAGCGGAATCACGTCTATCGCGACAGCATGTTAACTCGCTTCGATCTTCCAGAAGATCGCCGCATCGAGAAAACTGTCTTCATTAAAGCGCCGCGTTCAATCAGCTACGGTGATGTGGCAAAGGTGATTGACGGCATAAAGGGTGCTGGCGCTGAACCGGTTGGTCTCCAACTCGACGGGTTGAATTGACGATTTCGGAGCAGGAGGTTAGGGCTTCGGCGATGTCCTCAGCGTTATTCAGCCAACCCCGGAAACATCATCGCTCATCTCTAGCTATCGACTACTGCCGACTTACTTCATGGTTCAAATTTGAATCAGGATGCTGTAAGTTTGTAGGCAGAATCGTTAAGGAGCTTTGAAGAGATGAAAAAGAAATTGGGCCGCAGGTTGATGCTTTCCTTCACCGCTGCGCTTTTAATGGCCGCTGGAACTTCTTTCGCCCAGGCGCAGGCGGGTGGCGGGACACTTTCCGGCGACGCCATGGGCGGGGCCGCACTCGTCTTCCGCAAACCTGAAAACCCCGCAGCGGCGCGCAGCGGAGGCGGCAGGTTGCCGGGCGGGACCAAGAAGAGGGCGGCTGCAATGGCCCAGGATCGGACCATCGCCAAAGCAAATGCGGCTCGCAGTGCCCCGACACCTCGCTACTCCGAAGCCGAGCAGCAATACAAGCTGGCCATCCAACAGGAGCCCACTGATGCCCGGGGACATGCTGGACTCGGCAACGTCTATCTCGATCAGGGAAAATTTTCCGAAGCGACCCTCGCCTATCAGCAAGCGTTGAAGATCAAACCGGATCTGTTGGTCGCGTATCAGCCGTTAGGTTATTCGCTGGTGCGTCTCCGCCGTTTTCCGGAAGCGATTGATACCCTTAACGAAGCGCTGAAGTTTGATCCAAACAACGCGGAGATCTACAACAACCTAAGCTACATGTATGTTCACGCGGATCGTTTTCAGGAAGCGATCACCGCGAGCAACCAGGCCATCACGCTCCTGGGCCAAACGGGACAGGCTTTCCAGCAGGGACTTCAGAACAAGAAGGAAGTGCTTTCAAACGCTTACAAGAATCTCGGGAATGCTTATGACGGGTTGAAGCGCTACAACGATGCGGCGGAGGCTTTGAGACGCGCGGTGGAGATTGACCCTACGAACGCGGCCGCGCATTTCAATTTGGGCCTCGCGCTTTACAACGGCCGCCGATATGCAGAAGCGATTCAATCTTATAAGACCGTGATCAAACTTCGCCCGGAACTCGCCGGGGCACATTTCAATCTCGGTCTGGCATACGTCGCCGCCAACGATAAGTCGGGCGCCCGGGAAGAGGTTGCAATTTTGCAAAAGATACATCCGGCGATGGCTGCCGAACTCAGCCGAATGATCAAGAAGTAAGACTCTTGCCTCAATCATTCGTTCGCTACCAGTTCATCGGCGGCGAGTTTTAATTCCCGAAATAGTTTCGCCAGATCGTTTGCCTGATAGTGTGCATTCAGGCCGCTCGGGTTTGGTAGAACCCAAACCAAAGTCCCGCCAACCATTTCTGCCTGTCGTCCGATAACCGCCTTTGGTTTTTCCCATGCAGCTCGATAGGCGCCGAGTCCGAGCACTGCGAGGATGCCTGGACGATAGCGGCGAACTTTGGCGGACAATTGTCGTCCGCCTTCGACTAACTCTGCGCGGGTGAGCTCGTCGGCGGTGGCCGTGGTGCGCATCACGACATTCGTAATTCCATAGCCGCTCGCTAACAATTCGCGCTCATCGAAAGGCGAAAGCACACGGTCAGTAAAACCACCGGCGAACAGCGCCGGCCAAAATTTGTTTCCCGGACGCGCGAAATGGTGGCCCACCGCGGCGGTGTAGAGTCCGGGATTAATTCCGCAAAACAGCACTCGAAGGCCAGGCCCAATCACGTCCTTACACGTCTTGTCTTTGGCCGCGAGCAGTTGTTCTTTGGTTGGCTTCCAGGGAGTGTTCAAAGCAGTGGGTTACTGGATCTCAAAGCGAGTTTGTTGCGAGGCGCTCCGTTTGGTTACGCGATCCACAGCGGTCAGCTTCAAGAGGTAGCGACCTGATGGCAATCCTGCAAGGGAAACCTCGGCGGCGTAGGGGATGCGGATCATATCAGTGGTGCTCTCGGTGGAGACTTTCCGGAGCGGCGTGGTTACCACCGGCTGTTCATCGCGGACGATCTGAACCTGGATGGCCACGTCGGGTTTCGATTCCGGCGTGGCGCGCGCGGCATTGTAAATGAAAACCAGGAACCGCAGGTAATCGTTGGCCGGGAAGCTGTGATGAATGCTCAGCTGCAGCGTCTCCATCAGTTGCTGGTGATTCAGAGCGGGATCGCCGATGGTCGCCGGACGAACGCCAACCAACACGCTGCTGAGCGCCAGTTGTCCCTTGGACAAATCGGGAATTTCGATCCAATCGTGGGCAGTGCCCATGCGCCCGCTGCGCTCATCACGCGCACCGACTCGGACGTGGTAGAGCCCTGGGCTTAGAAACACCGGGTGTCCGTAGGCGAGGTCCTCGCCGACTTTTTGGCCCGGCGTAGCAGCGGTAATCGTGATCCTGTTAGTAAACTCGGCGCCCGGCTGACCTTTCGCGTTGAAGAAAGTGCCGCCGACATCGACCACCGCGGTTTCTTTTCCGTTGACGGGCGCAAACGAAAACGATTCGCGCGGCACCTGCATCGCGGCCGAAAGCAGGGTGCCTTTGTCGGGAAGGTTTAGATAATTCAGACTTAAAGCAATGGGAATTTCGCGTGCGGGAAATGGGCTACCGATGACCTTTGCGAGTTCCGCTGCCGGGCCCTTCGCGGCGGGAGGTCGTTTTACGGTTTTGTTATTAGCTGCGGTTGGCGGAGTTGGTTCGACATCGAAAAAACCACGACGGACCTGCACGGTGAGTCCTGACTTGCCCGCCACCCTCACTTCGATTCGTCGAAACTTGCTGGTTGTTTTCACTTCGGGATCAGGCTTCCACGCGAGCAGGTAGTAAGTTGAACTCTCTTTCAAAGCGCGAGTGACGGCTGGCTCCAGTGCATTGGAATTGAAGAACGCGCGGCCGCCAGTGTCGCGAGCGAGAGCATTCAAACTATCTTGCGAAGCAGATATTTCGCCGATCGTTCCTCGCTGCAACCGACCAGTCGGGTCCGCCTGAGACGGACTGCTGGGATCGGTCATGCTGGCTACCAGGCCGCGCGCATCGATCGAATAGATCACCACGCCGCTCTTGGCCGCCGCGCTCGTAATCCGTTGCAGGGTCATGTCGGCGGCCGAGTTTTTCCGGTCGAGGAAAAAACCGTCCGAGACAAAAAATACAAGTTTGCGGCCGGGAATTGTCTTTGCCGATTTCACCAGAGCTTCCAAACCGGCGAGAGTATCTGACGTGAATCGCCCGGCTTGTGACAACAAAGCATGCGCTCGACTGTTTACCATCGAGAGAGCTGCGTCACGCGTAATCCCCGGCAGGGATTTCATCGTCTCGTCAACAAAATAATCGGTCGTGTCGGTGTCGTAACCTTCTATGCGCAACGCCTGAAACTCGGACATCGGTGGCCGGTCAAGATCTCGAATTGAAGTCTTCCGAAACTTGAGCTGATCGATGGCCGCATGGAGCACGGTCCGGTTGTCAGTGAGTTGTTGCAGAAATCCGATCTGACCGCTAGCCGAGGTGATCGCGGCTTCGTCGTTTTGGCCCATCTCCTGGTCGACGAACCTGGTCAGCAGGTTGCGAGTGCGGTTAACGCTCCCCAGATCGAGATGGAGGTCGTCGACGTAGAAAAAGATTGGACGTCCACGCTCAAGTGGAGTTGGGCCGACGGTTGTGCCGTCTACACGCATAGTTGACGCGCCGCGCGCAGCTGCCAGTTGCAGTTCTTC
>JANLZV010000285.1:0-1983 GCA_031366425.1 Pyrinomonadaceae bacterium
CTGACTCTGCGATTTCGCGAGCCACTCGCTGGCGCGATCGTAAGCGACGTAGATTGTTTCCGCGGGCAGGTCGTCTAACTCTTCAATCATGGTCAACGCCGCGAGCCCGGCCTTGTTAAGCGCCCCGACCTGATGCGCAACTTCAATTGCTTTCTGAAAAATAAACTGCGCCGGCTCGACGCGCTTCAACCGCGCCAGCGCAATACCCTGCGTGATGAGCGCGTCCGCTAACAAACACTGATGACCGCTTTTTTCGAGAATACGAACAGCGTTGCGCGCCGCTGTTTCCGCTTGCTTGTACTTCTTCTCCGCGATGAAAACTTGTGCGCGCGTGTCGTCGATCTGCGCGACGCCTATTTTGTCACGAAGAGTGCTTCGCAATCGCCGTGCTTGCATTAAGTATTTGTGGGCTTCTTTGAACCGTGAGAGTTCGCGAAGGAGATTTCCGATGTTGTTCTTAACGTCTGCGCGAAAGATCGTATTGCGCGCCAGTTTGAAATGGTGATCGGCCTCTTCATATTCCTTGACTATTCGCTTGAAGTAGTCGACTGGCCTTTCTGGTGCTGCCAGTTCTCGCAACACCATTGCCAGTTGACTATGATAAGCCCCCTTAATGGCATGGTTGGGAATCTTCTTAAACAAAGGAGCGTTCTCGGTGAGAAGTCTTAAGGACTCGGTGAATCGTGATGCCGACCATTCGACCACTGCTAATCCAAGCAAGGCATTGGCCTTAGTATTTCCTTCTATTGTCAACTTCTCAAGCGCCTCTTTGAACATGATTCGCGCCTCATCTAGGGAACCCTCACGCCAATAGCAATAAGCAAGTTCAGCACGCGCCGCAGCAACTTTCTTAAGATCACCTGCCGACCTGTATAAATCAATACTCTCGCTAATCAAATCTCGTGCGATATCCTGCGACTCCCGCACCTGATTCCTGCTACCGATCCATCTTGTCAAAATGCCAACACTCAACAAGACCTCCGCAGCGACAGATTGGTAGAGACCGCCAATTTCAGGCCGCTCCTCAATACGCCTCCAAAGAGGATGCATTGCTTCGCGAGCCCCTTCGTAATCGCCCCTATCTTTTAGGTCCAATGCAGTCTGGCACCTACGAAGTGCATCCTCGTTTGCGTTAAGTTGCGACGCCGCCAACTTGGGCGAGGTTATCTTCATGTGAGTTACACCTTTCGAGGAATTGGAAGAAAGCTTGCGAAGACGCAGGGGATGTTAGTCGCCTTACCAACGACTTGCAAGAACTTTTGGAAGTTGCTCTATTATTTCCGATGTAAGAATTCTTGCATCCTCAGCTTTCGAAGGAGACTTCCATGAAACGATTTCTTATCGCCGTAGTTCTGACGTTTGTTCTCTGCTCTTACGCCCTTGGTGGAGACATACCATCTGTGGGTATTCCCGCGCCGGCTTCGAGTGGAGCTACCGAGTCAACATCGCCGGGCCTAATACCGTCCGATGGCATGTCGGAACGGGTTTCGGGCGACGCGCTGTCTGCGATATTGTCAGTGCTCAGCTTCGTGATTCGGTAACGTAAGAATCGATAGCTATTTCGCGTGAGCCAACAAACGGCTTGGCGATTCGCTTTGGTAGTTATCGTGTCTCTACTTTCCCGGTAGGTTCGAACAAATCAGATTTCCAATGGCCGCCCCACGGCAGCAGGGAGGGGTGTGTCCTGGACTTGATTTGATTTTTCTCGCTGCCCTTTCGTCATGGTTCCTCACTGAAAGTTCTTTTCGCCGGATCATTACCCAACAAAATAACCGCGCTGCAAAGGCCGCAACCGAACACGTTTTCGATTCTATTAGCCTGGGCCATTCTCATGTCGCCTTCAGGCGCCTAGCTCGCAGGGCCGTTAGGCCAGCGGTTTACGGCTGGTTAGAGTGGCGATAAGTGGGCAGGCGGTTTCAACGGGCTTTCGATCAGTTCACACAAAAGGCCGGTGAAGCGGCCTGGGGAATCTGAGGCGCGGCA
>JANLZV010000349.1:0-5026 GCA_031366425.1 Pyrinomonadaceae bacterium
CACTTTGGCCGATATGTACGCTTGTGTGACCGCCGCGATCGGCGCGCTCTCTGGCCCACTACATGGCGGCGCGAATACCAACGTGATGAAGACGCTGCTCGAAATTGGTGAGTTGGAAAACACCGAGGCGTTCATCAAGAAAGCGCTGACTGAAAAACGAAAGATCATGGGATTTGGTCACGCCGTCTACAAGACTGAAGATCCACGGGCTACGCATTTGCGCGAATTTTCGAAAGAGACGGGCGAAGCGGCCGGCGACTCAAAGTGGTATGAGATGTCGCGCAAGCTGGAAGCAGTGATGATGAGCGAGAAAGGTCTTTATCCCAACGTTGATTTCTTTTCAGCATCGACCTACTACATGATGGGAATCCCGCTCGACTTGTACACCCCGATCTTTGCAGTCAGCAGAATCTCGGGCTGGACTGGTCACATCCTCGAACAATATCGCGACAACAAGTTGATCCGCCCGCGCGCGGAATACATTGGTCAACGTGATCTTCCTTACGTGCCAATCGATCAACGCTAAGCGGCTCACGGCTGCGGCGGTTCTAACAAATAGTTTGACACCTAAAAGAATGCGAGGCTAATCTGCCTTCGCGTTCCTCAACCTTGGACAGGCCTCGCCTTTTGGCTGTATTAGCTCAGCACCACCTGACTATGGATTTCCAATTTTCCCCTGGAGGTTTAGAAGATGGTCACCGATGACGAACTCAGGCAAATCATGCCTAACTGCGCCGCCGCAAAACGCGCCACCTATCTGCCGTTCATCCAGCAAGCGATGGAGGAGTTTGAAATAACCAGCTACCTGCGCGAAGCGGCCTTTTTGGCCCAACTCGCTCACGAGTCCGGCGAACTGCGCTACATGGAAGAGATTGCTTCGGGATCAGCTTACGAAGGCCGGAAGGATTTGGGCAACACTCAGCCGGGCGACGGGAAGCGTTACAAGGGCCGTGGGCCGATTCAGCTGACCGGACGTGCGAACTATACGAAGTATGGATCGCTCCTGGGTTTGGATTTGGTTAACAACCCGACGATTGCAGTGACAGCCGAAGTTGGTTTTCGGATTGCCGGACAATATTGGCAGCTTAACGGACTGAACCCCCTGGCGGATCAGCAAAATTTCAAGTTGATCACCAAGCGCATCAACGGCGGCTATAACGGCCTTGACGATCGCACGAAGTACTACAATCGCGCGAAGCAGGTTTTGAATAAAAACGACGCCGTCACGAAGTCAGTCCCGGCCGCGCCGGTCCCGGCTGTTGAGGCTGCAGCTGCTTTGGCTGTGTCGAGTCCGGCGTCGAGCGAAGTTCCGCCCTATCCGGGTGCAACGCTGCGTCAGGGAAGCCGCGGGGCTGCGGTGAAGACTATGCAGCAACGTCTCGTAGATCTTGGTTATGCACTTGCGGTGGATGGAAACTATGGTCCAGGCACGCGGGCCGCAGTGATTGCTTTCCAAAGCAAGAATGGCCTTTCGAGCGATGGCAGTTGCGGACCGGCGACGTGGGCGGCGTTGTGGGCCAACTAAAGAAACGGAGCGAGCGCGAGCAATAGAAATGCGGTGGCGAAAAGTTTTTTCAATTGGCGAAGACCCCGATTCGAATGTCGCCATCGGCTCAATTCCGGCGCTTGGGTTTTGCTTCGATCCTCAAATCTGGAATTCCAAACTGGCCTTCGAGTTCCGATAACTTCTCCAGGTCGACGTTGCCAATGATGTTGACTACGGTGATCTCCTTGGCGTCGGTCGCCAGCACGGCCAGCCCGCCGATCTTACTAGCGTTTGACATCACATAGACTTCGACGCTGCCTTCTTTCTTGCTACTGATGTTGACGATCTTGTTCCAGGCAGCGTTGCGCAACTGCGAACGGATCGACTCAAGGTCAGCCGACGTATATTCGTTTTCCTTCTCAAACTCAAAACTCTTCACGTAGATTCCCTTCAGCCCAGTGATGATCTCCTTCACCTTCACCTCGTCAGGATCCTTGCCGAGAAACTTTGCGGTCAGTCCGATCAGGCGTTCGTCAATATTGACGTCGACTGTTTGGCTCGCCTTGGCTGCCAGCGCCTCGAGTTGGCTGGTCTCGATCCGAGGGTTTTGTGCCTGGACCAACGCCGTGCCGCCGAACAAAAGCAGACCGGCCAGGGCAATGGTTTTCAGTGACTTCTCAACTAGTGATTTCATAAGAACTCCGTTCATCCTATCTTGTGTTGGTTGTGACTGACGTTTTCGGAATTGATTTCCTGGGCCTTCTTCTGCGCGAAATTCAACTTTGAACTCGCCACTCGCAGGGCCAGCATCAACTGTGCTTTAGCTGCCGCCGCCTCTTCGCGTTCACTTGCGGCGAGTTCGGTCGAGTTGTTCGCCTTACGCGCAGGGCGAATAAAATCCGACGCTGAGCGCTGCTGCTTTTTGTGAGCAATTGGCTGGTTAACTGGATCATCGTTTACCGATGGCACTTCCGAAATGTTGTTTTCCCTGTTAGCGACAACTGCCGACTTGCCAAGGTCTACCAACGCAGGTTGGGTTTCGATCTGCGCGACCTGCGGCTCGCGACTGGCAAGTCGAAACCAAAGTCCGGCGCCCAGCAGCATCAACGCCAGCGTCGCAGCGATGGCTAACAATCGGGGAAACGGGTTGCGCTTTCGATCCGGCCCCACGCCCACGGGGATCTCCAGCGCGCGCGGTTGGTAGCGCAGCGTGCCCATTAGCTGCTCGAGTTCCTGTATTTCCGGATCAGGCTCGCCGGACCGGTCCCACATGTAATCGCCGTCAATGTTGTTACGGTCGTTAACCTGGTTCTTCATAAGCCCTCCTCAAAGCCGAGCTTTACTCGCAAAAGTTTCATCCCACGGTGAAGGTTGACGCGAACTGACGCCGGGGTCAGATCGGTGCGGTTCGCGATTTCAGGACCGGTCATGCCTTCCACTAATCGCAGTACCAGAGTTTCGCGATACGCGTCCGGCAGGGAACGAATTATTTCTAGAATTTCCGCCGCTTTGTTTTCAGTAGCATCAGCGTGCTTAAGGTTGTCGGTAACTTCCACGGTGTCGCGCGATTTTCGATGAAAGTCCATCGCTCGGTTGCGAGCGATCATACCAATCCATGGCCCGAAAGCCGTCGGATCGCGCAGCGTGTGCAATTTTTTCAAAGCATGAAGGAAGATGTCCTGCACCAAATCTTCGGCTTCGCTTCGCGGCACGCGTGCCAGCAGGATTCCATGAACGAGGGGAGCATAGAGACTGTAAAGCCGTCCGTATTGATCGCGATCGCCCGCGAGCACGGCGTGAACGAGGGCCACTTCAGGAGCGGCTTGGTCGTAACCCGGGTTAATCGCAGCTTTTGGCTGGCCGTTCATGAGCAGTAGGTCCGCTGTGGCGTCGAGCTCATACATTACGCGGTCTCATCCAGTTCCCCTGACAATCTGCTGACGTGATTAAGACGGGAGAGACTCGGAGAGTGTTAACAGCGTAGCGCGGTTACGGGAGACTTTCGAGGTTTGGTTCGCCAGCGTCAGGTGCCGGCTTCTTCGACATCTTGCGGCAATTCGGCAGAAGTCAGTCGCTTCATCTCACTCGTGGCGGATACCATTCCGGTTCGCCAAATAAAAATCGTGGACACAATCAGCGCAATCGTGCAGGCGAGTCCGCCTTCGATACCGTAAGCGCCGCCAGTGAGCCACGCTGGTCCCAGGTCAACGCCGCGCAGCAGCGGGTATGGTGCGAGATCGTTCATGCCGCTCACGGGCAGTCCGAAGAGTGATCCGAGCGCCCAATTCCAGGCCCAATGAATTCCCAAGGGAAACCACAAGCTGCGTGTTCGCAGGTAAGCGACTGCTAGCCAAACGCCGGCCAGCGCGGTGTTTAGAAATGGAAACGGTCCCTTCGAGTTTGGATTGTTCAGATGGATCGCCGCAAAGGGAACGGAAGTGAGCAGCACTCCCAACACGATCAATCCGGCTCGCGAAAGCGTTTGCAAGGGATACCCGCGAAACAATGCTTCCTCGGCGAGGGCGGCAACAATGAAGAGTCCGGCGGAAAAAATTAAGGTCTGGACCACTTGTAGCAATGCCGCGCTGCCGGAAATCGTGAAGCTCAATCCGCCGCCCACAGTCGCAATCCCGGCCGCAATCGCGAGTGAAACTATTCCTAAAAAAGTGCCGACGAGCAGGTCGCGAATCCACGATTTGTGAAACGTCAGCCCCAATGCTCGCATCGGCAAACCCTCAAGCCAGCGAGTACAGATGAACCCCGCGCCCAACGCCGCAAACAAGAAAACGAGTCTGAAAATGATGTCCTGAGTGAAACGTCCGAAGCTGCGGTTGGGCGCAACCTGAAGAGCAATTGAATAGATAACTCTGACGCCCGTGCTTAGCACGAACAGGATCAAGAGAAAGAGGACGCCGAAAACGAGCAGCCGCCAACCACTGCGCAGCCGGCCCGCCGAATTGATGAAAACCTGTTTGAGACTCATTTATTAGAGCTGCGGAAAAATTTGAACAGACAAACGAGCGCGCATTCTAAACGAAACCGGTGGTTAATGCAGTATCGGACGGCTCGGTCCATAGACGGAATAACGAAATGCTTCACTGTCGGGCCTATGATAAACTGCCACGCAATTCTGCATGAATAATCACAACCAATATCCTCCCGAGCAGCAGAAAAATTCAGGTCATGGAGACGTGCCTCGACGTCGGCGGGTTCTCATTTGGGCCCTCGGGATTACGGTGTTGTTGCTGCTCCTGATCATCGTCTCACAGCAATTGTGGCTGTGGAGATTGATTCCCGACACCGCCTCAGACACGTTGCTGCTCTACGCGCTGTCGACCCTAAACTTCGTCGCCTTTGTAGTTTTCTCGTTCATCTTTATCCGCAATCTGCTGAAGCTTCGACTCGAGAGACGCCAGCGCCAACTAGGTTCGAAGATTAAGACGCGACTGCTGGTTTACTTCATTGCGATTAGTTTTCTGCCGATCATTGCGATGGCGGTTTTTTCTTATCTATTTCTTAATCGTTCCCTGGAAAAGTGGT
>JANLZV010000384.1:0-3484 GCA_031366425.1 Pyrinomonadaceae bacterium
GTGACCCGGATGAAAAACCGTAAGCGGCCAGCCGGGTTCGGATCCGCGCCGCACGGTCAACTGAAGGCGAAAACGTATGTCGCCTCATATCTTCTCAATCGACGAAAGCCAACTCGCGTGAAGTTGCTGCTCGCCGCAAACGCGTCTTAAGTTTTGTAAGGTACGAAGCTGATCCACCACTCGGATTGGCAGGAAAAATTAGCGGCGTACCAAGCGCTCTGCAGACAGATCGCAGATCTGGCTTCACTTAAGACACTAAACCTTATTTGGGGGTAAGATTCGATTCTACTTTTGCCGGATATTGATTGTCTGTAGGAAAGTTGCTAAACGGTGTCAGGGAATACCCCTACACTATTACTTAGATGTAGTGGACTCGCGCGCGTGGGGTCGGCAGCAGGGTTATTCGTCTCGCAATAAGCCCTGCCGTAAAGCATAACGAACCATTTCAACGCGGCTGGTGACGTTGAGTTTAGCCATCAGCCGGACTTTATAAGTTTCTACGGTCTTGACGCTAATGCTGAGCTTGGCAGCGATCTCCTTATTGCTGGATCCCCAGGCTACCAGTCGCAGCACCTGGGTCTCACGCTCGCTTAGCTCGCCTTTCGGCTGGCTGCCTGGAGCTGATCCGCGCCGCACATAAGTGTTGACGGCCTGAGCAGCCAGTGTCGGCGCTACATAGCTGCCTCCAGATGCGCAGGTACGGACTGCCTGGACCAATTCTTCGACCACGGCGCGCTTTAGTACGTAACCTGACGCTCCCGCCTTGAGCAGTTGCCGGAGATAGCCGGTGTCCTCATAGATGGTGAGAGCTATGACCTTGGTCTGCGGCGATTGCGTCCTTAGTCGCTCCGTCGCTTCTACTCCGTTCATCACCGGCATTGAAATGTCCATCACTACTACGTCCGGCGATAGATCGGCAGCGCATTCCAAAGCCTCCCGGCCATTTTGTGCTTCTCCTACTACCTGCATGTCCGGTTGGGCGTTGATAAGCGCCTTCAAACCCTCACGGACAATCATGTGATCGTCGGCCAGCAGCACCCTCAGCTTATTAATTTGCTCCACTTTCTATACCTTCCTCCAGGGGAATGCGCACGAAGATGCTGGTTCCCAACCCCGGCGCAGATTCAATGGCAATCTTTCCACCTAAAAGGTGAGCTCGCTCGTGCATCCCGAGCAGTCCCAATTTCCCTTCTTTGAGAGACGTCAGCGTCGAGGTTTCGACTTCAAATCCCGTCCCGTTATCCTCGATCACAGTCACAATCTCGTCGGCACGCCGTTCCACTATGAAGCTTACCTGGTCAGCCTCCGAATGTTTGACCACATTCGTCAACGCTTCCTGCGCAATCCGATAGATCGTGGTTTCGTGGACCAACGGAATTCGTCCAGCATCAAATCCAGAGCTATGAAAGTCAACGATTACTTTAGATTGTTTTGCCCACTCCTCCACGTAGTTATTTAGCGCGGTAAGAAGACCGAGGTCATCCAGTGCGGGTGGGCGCAGTCCCAAAGCAAGACTATGCGCTTGCAGAGTCAATTGCTCCGTTAGGTCCTGAAGTTGCCGCAGACAATCCATGGCGGGCTTTCGGCCGTAGGAGGCAGCGCCTAGTGTCTTCAATCCCATCATCAACGCCGTCAACTGCTGCCCCATTTGATCGTGCAACTCGCGGGAGATGCGCCGTCGTTCCTCCTCTTGCGCACTAACGAGACGCCGCAGAAGTTCCTGCCGGGCCTGCTCCCCACGCCGGCGCTCAGCCACTTCACCCTTCAACAATTCATTAGCTCCCGCGATTTCGGCGGTCCGCTCTGCAACCCGCCGCTCCAACTCATCGTAGCTGCGACGCAACTCTTCCTCTGCTTGCCTCCGCTTCGTGATGTCCCTGATTATCGATTGAAAAACACCGTCCTGGACTATTCCGCCGCTGATTTCGACGGGCAAAAGCGTTCCGTCTTTGCGCCGCAGTTGCCGTTCGGTCAAGAGCGTTTGGCCCCTCCGCAACTCTTCGAAACGGATCGGAGAGTCGCTGAGTTCTTTCGGTGGAAGGAGGTCCCTAACGTTGAGGTTCAACATCTCCTCCCGCGTGTAGCCAAGCATGTCGCACAGCCTTGAATTTGTTTCAATAAACTTCCCAGTCGAGTCGTAAGTGTGAATGCCGTCGGATGCTTGCTCCATAAGTAAGCGATACTTGCGTTCGCTTTCCCTCAGGGCTTCTTCGGCTAGTTTGCGCTCCGCAATATCGCGAATGGCCGTAGTGATGAAGGTTTCGCCCGCTACCGTGTGAGTTGACACCGAGGCTTCCAGGTCGAGTAGCACGCCATCTCTTCGTCGCCCCTTAAAGTCATAGGCCGTCGGCGGCGAGTCGCCACTCAATCGCATCTTGCCGTACTCCAACATGCGCTCCCCGTCTTCCGCAGACATCACAACTGACACATGAATGCCAATCAGATCTTCGGGTTTGTCATAACCCAATAGACTTGCGTACGACTTGTTCACATAGGTAATAAGCTCATCATGTTCCACCAATATTCCATCTCGCGACGCCTCGAAGATGGCCCGCAGTTGCTCCTCACTCTGCTCCAGTCGTTGCTCACCGAGTTTGCGCTCGATGGCCAGAGCCGCCGTGCGCGCCAGAATCTCAACTGCCTGCTGCTCTAGTTTATGGGGCGGTCGGCACTCACGGAAATAAGTGCCAAAGGTCCCCAATACGCGCCCGTTTCGAGCGAGGATTGGCACGCTCCAAGCGGCTCGGAAGCCGAGACCCAAGGGTAGATGCTTGAGGCCTTGCCATTTTGGGTCCGCGTCAATATCGGGAGTGATGACGGTAACGCCGAGTGCGGCTGCCGCACAGCAAGTACCCACGTTCCGGTCAGGGCTAAGGCCATCAATGGCTTTCAGATAATCCTCTGGCAAACTGGGCGAGGCACCATTGCGAAAGTAGCCTCGACCATCAAGAAGCAATATTGAAGCTACGGCCTGGCCCTCGGATTGTTCCTCGACCACGTGCGTAAGAAAGGTGAGTACTTCCGTCAAAGGAGCACCGGCAACCAACATTTCAAGGGACTCCTTTTGCGCGTCTAATAGGTTTCCTGTACGGTTACCGTCGTCGCTGGAACTCTGAAACTCTGTAGTTGATTTTTCTAATTGGTGCACCATGCGAAACCTCAAACGATCATCGCCTACGACCGAATGGCTATGCCTCCAGGCTGCACAACGATGACCACGTGTTCTGGTGACTCGCGCCTGGCAGCGAAGAGGGGTTGACTGGGGATCAACTGCGCGGATCCTTTGCTAGCTACAGTCGCAAAGGCCGATTGACGGGGGAAGATTTGCAAGCGGATGATACCACCCATCCCCAACTGTGAGGAAGCAGATGTGTGCGACGCCGAACATACGCGGTGAAGTGAGGCTGGTGTATTCTGAATCGATTCTATGAAAGAACCACTCCCAAATAGCGTCGGCTTGACCGGAACGACGGACCTGACCATC
>JANLZV010000396.1:0-2219 GCA_031366425.1 Pyrinomonadaceae bacterium
TGTTCACATCTCGATCAAGTAGGACCGGCGGTAACACCCAGTGCCGATGGTTGTGAGGATTGTCTCCGACTTGGCGACGTTTGGCTCCACCTGCGGCTCTGTCTTACGTGCGGACATGTCGGTTGTTGTGATTCATCACCAAATAAGCACGCGACCAGGCATTTCCTGGCGAGCTCCCATCCGATAGTCAAATCTTTCGAGCCCGGCGAAAGCTGGGGTTGGTGTTACGTCGATGAAATGATGTTTGACGAGTTATGATCCTGCCTAAAAACTTCGCTCGAAGGCCCGAAATTGTTCTTCGAGTCCCCATTGAAGTTTGGCCTTTTCACTGTTCATGACGAACTGCCGGCAACCATCGTCGTTGAGCGCCATCGTAGCGATGTTTTGAACACACTGCGTTACCGGTGAAAAGTTGCCGCTATCGCGCCACAAGCTGCCGCCCGAGACAAAAGCATAGTGAAGACTGTTTCGCGCCATCGTCTTCAACTGCAGATATCCGAGTCCCTGGTCCTGTGCGGCTTTCAAAAACTCTCGCGAAATTTCAGAACGTGAAACTCCCTCGTCATCAGTTGCCAGGGCCACCGGCACGCCATACTCCAAATAAATCGCGAGGGGATGTTGCGCACCGCTCACACCGAGAATCAGATCGTTGCTCGACAAACAAATCTCAACCAGCACCTTGCGCCGGGCCATCTCCTGCAGGAGTTCGTGAGCGCGATCTTCATGCATGATGTCCACCCCGTGGCCAATGCGTTCCGCGCGCGCAGTCATCACGGATTCGCGCACATGAAACGTCAACCCATCCGGTGGCACTAGTCCCGGCGCGAGTTCGCCGGCGTGTAATGTCAGGTGAGCCTGCGGATAAAGGTCGCGTAAGGAATTCAACATTTGCATGTGCGTCGCAAAGTTTTGCATCGACCCGAGGCCGTCTTCGCCCTGCACCAAATTCAGCGCGACTACTTTTGAATTCGGATTGCTGGCGAGGGTGAAGCCAGTCACCATTTGAGCGAACACCGCGCCCAGCGAGCCGCCGCGCGAGACCTGGGCCACATAGCGAATCGTCACCGAACAGCCAGGCTCCGCTTGCGCCGTACCGCATTTCAATATTTGCGCTTTCTGCGCTTCGGCGTCCTGCAGGGCTTTTACTCCGGCCGCGGCGGCGTCTGCGATGCCATTGCTTTTCAGCTTAGCTAAGGTGCTTTCGGCGTTACCGTCCCAGCCAACCTTTTGTCCGATCTGGCTCGACATTACGCCGTCCGGCGTTAGCATTAATTCGAGATAGAGCACATGGCCGCGGGCTGCACGCGCCGCAGCATCGGCAATCATCCGGCCAGTCTGGCTGTAAGTGGCTGGTCCAAATTTGCCGAATGCATCGAAGAAATGATCGTGACCGCTTTGTCCGGAAAGTTGCCAGTTTCGCATCGACCAGGCGTCAACCAGCTGACGGTAAAGGACCGAGTTTGTCAGCGCCGCACTCGCCGGAGACTGATCGGCTTTAGGATCGCAAGACGCTTTGGGCGGCGGAACCACGAGTGCCATGCTCTGATTGTTGACGCACAAACCATTTTCCGCGGCCCACTGAATGTACGACTCTGCATAGATCGAACCGGAGAGATGATTATGCAGATCGGCGCCCTTCGGCATCTTTAGCAGGAACGCCAGCTGCGCGGGCGGCGATTTACGCACTGACTCGAAATAACGTGCTGCCCTTTGTTCAGCAGTCATTGCCCTCGTGGCTTTTTGCGCAATGGCGCTCTGCGGGTAGCCAAACAATGCGCAGAAAACAATCAGGAACAAAAATCCCATATTCCGATTTAGTCTTTTCTGAAACGGGCGGTGCATTTAATCTGATCTCCGGGGTAGCGTGGTTAGGGTAAACTGATTTGAACGACAGTGAAGATACGTAAGTAACGCAGCGTTGACAAGAAGTCTTTGGAATCGGAACTCATGTCATCGGTGAATAACGACAAAGTCTGGTTTGACGAAACTCGGAAGCTGGAACAAATCTGCGAACAGACTTCAGAGTCTATAGCCAACGGAGTCAACGTTCTGCTGCTCGCCCACTTTGAGTCGACGCTCGCGAGACTCGCCGCCCTGCTTCATGCCAAAAATGTGAAGTACGAACAATTCTCTTCGCTCAACGCCGCGGAGTTATGCGCGGGCGCGTTTCGCCGTGTTTGGCTCGCGCAAGCCCAGGCTTTTCAGGTGGGAACTCAACT
>JANLZV010000401.1:0-3362 GCA_031366425.1 Pyrinomonadaceae bacterium
GCTCTTTTTCGCTTCGGCCCAGGCGATTAATTCAGTATTGCCTGAGCGTGGTCTATTACATTGGCTCCTCTCATTCTTTTTTCTTTGGACGCTTTGGAATAATCAGTTTTCTTCGTTCGACGCGCGGCGTCTGTTGCGCAGCTTGGTAGTGCTCTTTGGAACCGCTTTCGTGATGAAGCACATGCTGCTGGCGAGTCTATACGCGACGGATGGAGGTTGGCTCAAGCGTGTGGCTGGCGCGCTGGTGCAGGGTGTGACAGAAGGCACGCTCGACTCGCCGACGTTTGCGCCCGCGACGGGTTACATATCGTTCTTTACGCTGGGACTGTATATCGCGGGGCTGGTGCTGATGGGAGCGGCGGGAGGAGGCGGGGCGGGAGGCAGGAGGCAAGACTCAATAGTCGAGATCGCTAAGTGACGCCCTCCCTGACGTTCGGGCTTCTGCTGTCGACCCGGTGCCCTTCCCCCTTAATCTAAACCAGTCGCCGGCGTTTTGAGATATGCCTCACTTCGCGTAAAGATAGCGATGATGGTCACTGCAATTCCCCCGCTCAAGGATTTCGAACGGATAGAAACTGGTGGCGGCGAGAACGTTCGGAGCGCGGATGAAAATGCCTCCAAACTCGTCGTTGCATCATACAACATCCGGTACGCCGTCGGCCGTTTCCTAATCTCAGGTGGCCTGCTGCGAAAGCTCGGGGCTCGTTCAACCGCAGGTCGCGCAGCAGTCGTCGCGGAAAATATCAAAGAGGCAGCCGCCGCTTTTTCGAGTGGTGAACTGCTGCCGATTGTTGACGTGCTGGCTTTGCAGGAGGCAGACAAATCCACTGGGCGCGCGGGCGGTCATCACGTTGCGCGCGAATTGGCGGATGCGATGAATTCGGCCTGGGTCCATTTGCCGGCGGGAATTCCGCGGGGCCAAAAACCAGTTGCAAGACAGTGGTGGCTTGATTTCGAAGAACCCATCGACCTTTGTGATCCCGGCGATACGGGAGTTGCCATGCTGAGTCATTTGCCGATGACGGAGGTAACGCGGATCGACCTGCCGTGGCAGGAATGTCCCTGGCGTCCGCGTCTCGCGATGGCGGCCACGTTTGAAGTCGGAGGCCGGAGTCTGAGGATCATCAATGCGCATGTAGATCCACACGCAGCGTTAGGCGGCCAACTCGAACAATTGGAAGTGCTGCAGACCCACGCGGAACAGTCAGCAAATCCGACGCTAATTTTGGGAGACTTCAACACGCTTTCAAAACAGAAAGCGATCGAAACGCGCAAGTTTTTCGAAGCGCGTGGCTATCACACCCCATTCCCAACTGGAACCCCGACGTGGCGAGGGGCAGGTATTCGTTTGCACGCCGATTGGATATTTGGGCGCGATGTGAACTTCAACAGGTGGGGAGTTGCGCGGCCCTTGAACGTTTCGGACCACTGGCCCATCTGGACGGAAGTGTCGTTGAATGCTTAGCTAGTGCGGAGCAAAGAAAAACGCGAGGTGAAACGCTGCGTTCAAGTCCTTTCAACCGATAACAGAGAGAACGATCACTGGCGATGACAATCACCGGCCGCAACAATTCCGTCCTTCGGCAGGCGCGCGAAGTGCGAGACGGCAAACATAGAGATTTAATTTTTATCGAGGGGATAAGGCTATGTGAAGAAGCCGTCAATTCCGATCTATCCATTAAGTCCGTGATTTATTCCCCAGACGTGCTGAAGAATGAGCGCGCTGCAAGTTTGATCGAGACGCTGCGAGACCGGAACGAATTGGTAACTGAAACCACGACCGAACTCCTGACCACCATCTCCGACACCAAAACTCCGCAGGGATTGATAATTCTTGCGCCGCGACCGTCGTCAAAGCGTGAGGAAGTTGCAGCCCATAACCGCAGTCGCCGATTCCTGGTAATCATTCACGGTCTAAACAATCCTGTAAACGTGGGGGCAATTTTGCGGAGCGCGGAAGCCGCCGGCGTTACCGGGGTGGTCGTGACTTTCAACACCGCAGATCCGTTTTCTCCGAAAGCCCTGCGAGGCGCGATGGGCTCTGCTTTCCGTCTGCCGATTTGGACGAATGTCGAATATCAGGAAGTCCTCGCCTGGTGTGCTGCGGAAGACATCAAGACAATTTGCGCAATGCCGGACGCGGAACTCTCTTACACGGAAATGGATTGGCGGATGCCGGCTGCACTGATTGTTGGGCCGGAAGCGACGGGACTCGCGCCTGAAGAAGTTGCGCTTGCGAATCAGGCAGTCAGGATTCCGATGCTGGGCGAGGTTGAAAGCCTCAACGTGGCTGCAGCAGCGGCGATCGTTTTATTTGAAGCCGCGCGACAGCGAGCAGTTTGATAAGGCCAACTGGCGGCTACCAGGTTGCACCGGCAATCGCTTTTCAGAGTCTGCGAGAATCATAGGCCCAGTGAAGCAAGGCCTGGCGTTGCCGTGGTCGACACGTAAGGTCTCCGGGCTGGCAGTGTTTTTCGATTTGCGCCTCATGACGTCGCAGGGCCCGCCATCGTTTTATCTGGCGCTCGTCGTCAGGACCACGCCGCCCCATAAAATATCTGCAATACCATTGAAACCAACCGCGAGGATCTTCTTCATAGATCCAACCCTTCGCCAGCCACACTGAGAGTGGCTGCGAAGCCTGCACCTTAAAGAAATTCAGTTTTGGATCGTGACGCCCGGGAGACAACTTTGCATTTGTAAACCAATCAGCTGGGAATTCGGCCGTGCAATCCGTCATGTAGCGGCCGCCAAACACGCCGAGTTCCAGCATTTGTTTGGGCGTCAGTTCCGGATGGAAATCCTGGCTGAAGTTTCGACCCGCAGGCTCGGTCAAAAAATACTCGTATTCCTGCTGCATAAGGTCGTTAACAATTACGCGCTTTGGCTTCATGTACTCAACTCAAGAAGTTCAATCGTCGACTCGGGAGCGTAACCCTCACGCCCTCCCCGACGGTCGGACTACTGCCCCGCCAGTGTTCGAGACCTTTTGCGCCTCGCAAGGCGCCGCTCAAGCGGGTTGACAACAAAGTGGGCCCAGCCCTACTAACCATAAACGCTTTCAGCTAGAATAGCGCCGCTCCAGGTATTCACCGGCAAATTATAGCGCAGTCGCGAACGGACTGCGTTTTTTGCAAAGGCATTTCGCTTTCCGGGGAAACGGTTTGAAAGCCGAGCTCGTTGGGTTAAATGTTCACCGCTAGGACAACATCGTTCAGTTAACGATTGCACGAGAATTGGTTTGCGTTACATTTCATGACTGACGAAGAAAAGCCAACCACAAAAAAGAAACGCGAGGAGGCGCTGCCTGAGCGTTTGTTGCGGCGCGTGCTCGAAAGCATGGGCGACGTTGTCGATCGAAA
>JANLZV010000406.1:0-1791 GCA_031366425.1 Pyrinomonadaceae bacterium
GCGGGCTTGAAGAGATGGGACAAACTCCGTGACATTTATGCCATTTGGAATCACGCAGCTTTTGGCGAGCTCGTAACCCAAAGGCGCATGCTGAGTCTGACTCGCCTGCGAAACAAAAATCAACTGGGCTGCCGATTTGGATATCCGCGCGCAGATGCTGACCACGGCCGCCGTCAATTTCTTTTCAGATCCCAATGAACTTATCGAATAGTGAATGCTCCATAAAACCGGCACGCGCTTCGGCAAAAAGACGTTTGCCAATTGCGCCGCGAGACAACTGTGATACATCCAGCCGACTGCGAGGTCAGGCTTCAGCCGTCGCAACAGCTTCACTAGACGCCAAAGTCCAAATGGCGACGGCAATCCCGGCTTCATCTCAACCGTTTCGACTGTAATTCCGAGTTCCTCGATACGCTCTTTCAAAGCGCCACGATTGATTAGCGAAACCACGATCGGGGCGAATCGTCCCCGGTCGCACTCGGCCAGTAGCTTATACAGCATCATTTCAGCGCCTCCGATGGAGAGGTCGTTGATGATGTGCACAATTCTGACGGGCCGGCGTTCCGAGGAGCGCGAGGCGTTTTCCGAATGGGCAGTCGGACGTGTTTGAGTATCAGCGCGGACCCTGTGAAGCGGTAACAAAATGATTCTTCCCCCTGAATCGGTTCAATTGCAGACTCAGAATAACTGACGTAAAGAAAATCTAAAAACGCGGGGAAAGCATTGGGTCGAGAATCGTGCCACTCTTTCAGCTTATGGCTTCGAGAGCTTCGGCCAAAAGGTCCATTGAGATCGCGCACATGGAATCCCGCCGCTCAATTGCAGCCTTCCAGTCAGCGTAGTCTTCACCGCTCAAAAGCTGATCGGCGGCTGCTCGAAGTCGGCGTTCAAATCCGAAGACTGATGGAGGGATGGACCAGCGTTCAAGTTTATAAGTGCTGATGAATCCGCGGGTGCGTTGGTCCACGTCGAACAGCACAAACGGAATACCCAGCGAAAACGCAACTACTGCCGTATGCAGGCGCCCACTGATTACCACCCGAGAGTTTTTTAGGATTTCAAAATAGTCTTCGGTAGTTTGAGGGCAGACAACGCCATCCGGCAACCAACTATTAAACAAGGATGCGGCCAACGGGAGATCAATCGGATCATTGCAAACCATCACCAGCTTGTGTCCCTGGTTGACGAGTGAACGCGCCATCGAGACCAGATCCTTGAACATGCGACGTCCGCGAGTATGAACACGCCACAGTTGACGTTTACTGGTCCAAAACCGCCGCGGCGGCATCGCGATTAATATATGGCCCCCGGGATTCGCTTGAGCGGGTTGATTGAAAATAAACGTCGCTGGATCGCCAGTGAGTTTCGCTTTTGTAATACCGAGTCGTTGCAGCCATTCATAAGTGACCAGGTCGCGCGCTCCCGAAAACGCCGCAATGTCGTTCAGTATTTTGATTTCATTCCTGGCTCGCGCGGAGGGATGATGCAATGGGGAGTCGAAGCTTGAACCTGAACCGATGCCGAGCAGGAAAAGCGGCACGTGAAGCTTTCTCAGCGCGGCCAGCTCAAGATGCACGCCCCAACGCCAACTGAAGCTCCCTTCGTAAAGGTTTGAGCCGCCCACCACAATCAGATCCGCTTCACGGTTAGCGCGCTCCACTGCTGAAGCTGTCAGGCCATATTCCGCTTTGTCCTCGCCCCGGCTGTTTACGTTGAAGAGTTCAAAAGTGGCGTCGGGTCTGATTCGACGGATCATTCGTTCGATACCCTGCTGAACGAAGTGGTCGCCAA
>JANLZV010000423.1:0-3326 GCA_031366425.1 Pyrinomonadaceae bacterium
CCGCGCAGAGTGCGCAACCAGGCAGCAACGGCTCACAACCGGAATCAGCAACGAACGCGAGCGTCAGAAATCAACCTGCCGAGCCGGCTTTGAAGTTTCAAACAGCAGCCCGGCGCGACTGAATCCCGGTCGTGAAAATCTGTAGGGGCAGGGCTTGTCCCTGCCCGCTGCGGAAAAAATCAAAGTCGGGCAGGACATGTCCCTACAAACTCAGCAGCGAGCGATGAAAGTTGCTCGCTGTTTTTGTTTGCATCAGAACCGGGAGCGGTAGCGACCGGCCCTAAATTCAACGGGCATGGTTAGTGCGATTAGTAATTCGCTAGATTCCAAGTTGATCGTTTGGCCGGTAGCTACCGCTCCCGGTTCTGGGTTCTGATGCAACATAAACTCAACAATCGATCATTTGGGAACAAAGACGATGAGCGATGAAGGCCAAGCGAGGAACCTTCATCGCCATGTCGTTTCAGGTGTATAGTTGGGCTGTCGGACTAAAAACCTGTTAGCAGATTTCTACGACGCACACGTCTTCGGCATTGGTCGAAGTGAGCATTAATATCCTTTGTTCGTAAGCGAGCGGCAGCGTAGAATTAGGCACGAGGGGCAAAGGAGAATGATGGATATCAACGGTGGGCAAGCAATTTGGCGTCAACGCATCGTGAGCACACCTGAGGTGCTTAGCGGTAAGCCGCGTATTGACGGCACGCGTATTCCGGTCGCTTTGATTCTCGGTTATCTTGCGGCGGGAAACACGCACGATGACATCATAAAGGAGTTTCCAGACTTGACGCCCGCGGACATCGCGGCCTGTCTCGATTATGCTCGTGACCTCGCCGAGTATCAGGTCGTATGAGCCTTCGCTTGTATATCGACCAATGCGTGCCGCGATCGGTAAGCGAGTCGCTGCGAGATAACGGACACGCCGTGGAATTGCTGCGCCAACACCTCCCGATCAACGCGAAAGACCCTGAGGTTATTGCCTCCGCACAAAGTCTCGACGCCCTGCTTGTCACTCTAAACGGAGACTTCGCCGACATAATCAATTATCCTCCGGCAAAGTTCGGCGGCATCATCGCGCTGCAGGTGAAAAATCATCCGGAATCACTTCTCGCGATCGTCATGCGTTTACTCACCTATTTAGGCGAACACCTTGATCGGGAACACTATGTTGGAAAGTTGCTGCTGGTTGAAGCTCATCGCATTCGAATAAAGCAATAGAATCCGATGAGTAACCTCGACATCAAAGCCATGCGCTTCCTAGAAGATGACCCGATAGATCCTGACTGCACTGAGAGAACGCTCAAAGCGTGCGAGGGCGAGCCTTTTTTCGGCGAACAAGAAGGCAAGCGTTATTGTGTGCTCCATTTCCCCGACGTCAATAAGAAAGCGGCCTTCGACGTTGCCGTCAAAAAGAAACTAGAGCTGAAGGACTTCAACTATCGAGGCGTATGGTTTCCGAATGGGGGACGGTTTAGCGGACTTGATATCGACAAACCCGTCGATTTCAGCTACGCGGTCTTTAACGAGGGAGCTTCTTTCTACAGCACAACCTTCAGATCCAAAGTGAAAGTTGAAGGTGCCGAGTTCAACGAAGATGCTCGGTTCGGGGGCGTGACGTTCAAAGCAGAGGTCGATTTCAAGTCAGTCACATTTCGCAAGGAAGCCGATTTCAGCAGGGCAAGGTTCGAAGGAGACGCGGATTTCTGGCGTTGCACATTCCTGGGGGATGCGGAATTTCGCGATACGGTATTTCTTAAGACTGCTAGCTTCTGGCCAGCGATATTCAATTCGACAGCTTCGTTCACGAAAGCAAGTTTTGTCAGCGCCAATTTTAGGGCATCTGAGTTCAATGGGAAGGCCGTATTCATGTGGTGTGCGTTTGGCTTTGCAACCTTCAGGCAAGCCGCATTCGTCAGTGACGCCGACTTCTTTGAGTCGCGATTTGAGAGAATGGCCAACTTTGACCAAGCCACATTCGACGCGGTGGCACGGCTCAAACAAAGCGAATTTGGCGCTGAGGCCCGGTTCGCTTTCACGACCTTCAATGGAGAAGCAGACTTTAGCTATACAGTTTTCAAGGACTTCGCTAGTTTTTCAGGGGAACACGGAAGGAGCGGATTTGGGAGAAATGCTGCGGTCGATTTCAGGGATGCTCGATTTGAGATGCCCAATCGAGTTTCGTTCCATGGCTTAACACTTCGGCCTCATTGGTTCGTAAATCTAGACCCGAGAGAGTTTGAATTTATTGATGTGAAGTGGATCGGGAACCTCAGCCGTCACTCGATAGACGAAGAAATCGGAAGACTGAGGAGAAGGGAAGAACTCGAAGAGAGGTTAGCGGCAAACAGCCTTGCTGCGCGTCGTAAGAGCGCAGAACAATATCACGATGAGTTTGAGATTGAGCGTTTGACGAAATATGAGATGCAGGAAGCGCGCGCCGAGGCTGCAAAGGATGACCTACAGCGCCTAAAGCGAAGCCGGTTTTATCGCCTCTTGTCGATCACATGCCGGCAACTCGCTGTTAACGCGGAGGAAAACCACCGTTATGATCAAGGGAGCGACTTCCGCTTCTGGTCAATGGAGCTCCAACGCAAAGAAGGATGGAGGGCTCGCGGTCGATTGACTATTGGAATTCTCCATAGTCTTTATCGATACTTGAGCGGTTATGGCGAAGAGATTTTACGAGCGCTCTTGATGCTTGTCGCAATCTTCCTGCTTTTTGCCTTCCTTTACACTCGCGTTGGCTTCGTTCACCCACCTTCCCCAGCACCGGCTGCGATGATGTCTATAACGGATGAAGTCGGGCAGCCGCAGAAACCAACTAAGGCCCTCGCTTACAGCCTTGCTGTCATTACTCTTCAGCGACCTGATCCGCGGCCTCTAACAGCGACGGCCTGGTTCACTGTCCTCGCAGAAACAATCCTTGGGCCGATCCAAGCAGCGCTCCTAATCCTCGCGGTTCGTCGCCGATTCATGCGTTGAGCGGGCGGGCTGAAATGGCCCTCAACCAAGTTCTCGTTGACGCTGCTCATTCCAAAAGGCTATATTCAATTTGCATTGTCCGGGCGCGGTACCGGGTAATGCGCCCCACAAGTTCCAGCAAGCGCCCCTTACAGCGCGAAAATCAACAAACTCAAGCTAGCCCGGATTTCCAAAGCTACGAAAGGTCTGCTCCCGCAATGCCCATTAAAATTGACGATCTGTTACGAGTTGCCTGCAGTCACGGCGCCTCCGACCTCCATCTCAAAGTCGGCGCGTTCCCGGTCATGCGCATCGCCGGTGAACTGCACTCAGTCGCGGATGCCCCCCGGCTGAAGCAGGATGACACG
>JANLZV010000433.1:0-3377 GCA_031366425.1 Pyrinomonadaceae bacterium
ATTGTCAGGCGACTTTCACAAGCCGCAGTTGACGAAGTGAAACGTCATCATCAACAGCAGCCGTTGTCGCGTGGCTTCGCGCGCGAGACTTTGCGTGAACGGCATTTCGCGCATACTCCGGCTGAAGTGTTCCGAGCTGTCCTGGCCCAACTCGAAACCCATGGCGTGCTGGTGTCCGATAAGGATCTAGTGCGGGCAAAAGAGCACAGCTTGGATCTCGCAGGCGAAGACGGCGAAATGAGTGCGCGGATGGCGGGGGTTTATGAACGCGCAGGACTCGAAGCGCCAACAATCGATGCAGTGATGGAACAGGCGGCTGTCCTGCCGGCAAGGCGAGCCCACGGCAGAAAAATTTTACAACGTTTGATCGACGAGGGAACGATCGTTCGAGTGCAGGGTGAGATGTTGATGCACCGCGCCGCGCTGGCCCGGTTGAATCAGCTGCTCGATGACTACGCCTCCAACCACGAACCGGACAGGCTTATCGACGTCGCTTCGTTCAAAAACTTGACCGGGGTTTCACGCAAGTATGCGATCCCTCTGCTCGAGTACCTTGATCGCGAGAAAATTACGCGTCGCGCCGGAGATCAGCGGGTAATTTGGAAGCACACAAAGTAAGCAATAACTCGCCGAGAACTGGCGCAAAATGACCGCGACACCATTAGCGCAAACGTGAAGAGTGGTCTTCCGGAAACGGCTCAAACACTTGCGTTCCGTGAGTGGCGGCGTTAACATGCAGCCCACTAATAGCGTTTCGGCTTTACCCTTTAGACCTTCATAGCAACTCATTGGCCGGAGGTAAACGAAAATGAAAGATCTTATCGCTGCGATAGTTGGTTTGGCCGCCGCTGTGGGTGCGATCTATTACTTCTACAAGTTTGTAACTTCCGTCGACCCCGCAGGTGGACACTCGCAGGGGTGGATCGCGTTGGGCCTGGCGGCAGTCGCATTTGTTTGCGCGTTGCTCTACTTCCTCGGTCACGTAAACAAGGAAGAAGAGATTCACATCACGCAATGAAGTGAGGTCCTTCTTAACTCGCCTGAGAGTTTTAGGATCTCAAGGGCCGCCGGCAGCATTTAGATGGCGGGGCTCGCAGGTCTGAAACAAATCTTTGACGCCGTTTGTGCACAGAAGCGGATTCTGAAGGTGCGCAGGCGGCGCTTGGTTTTGTAAGCTGCTAATAATTGAGGTAGAAGCGAATGTTTATGGTTTCCACCGTCTTGCTGCAGACGCCAACTTTTCATCAGCCCAGCTATTTCATCCCCGTTTTTGTGGGGATGTTTCTGGCGGGCGCGATTGCCTGGCTCATCGCGGCCGTGCTGGGATTCGCCCGCGCGCGCGCGTTTGGTCCATCGGCACGCTGGTTCTCGTTTGGCGCGGTTTGCCTGCTGTTGTTTCACTTGCAGTTTCTGGCTGCGGGTTTCGGCGTTCTGACAAATGACAACAGCCTCGTGTTCAATGTCCTGACGTTCTTTAATTTTTTCATTTTGTTGGCGGCGGTATGCGCCATCATGGGCTTTATCAAGCTCACCAACCCGAAGTAAGCGACGGGAGACACGCTGATCGTTTGATGGCGAAAAAAGTTTTAGCAATGGCCGCGCTCGCAATTGCTGTGAGTGCGGCATTTTTTTTGACGCGGGATCACGGCGCGGTCGTGAGCGGGCCGAAGTCGGAACAGTTTGTGCGCACGAAAGGCACGCGGTTTACGATCGGCGGCCACCCGTTCCGTTTCGTGGGCGCTAACGTCGCAGTGATGTATCGCGACGACGATCGCGAGCGAATGCCTGAAACTCTGGCCCGTGCTTCCGAAGCCGGGATTCGAGTCGTGCGGGTTTGGGCGTCTGGCGAAGGCGGCGCGAATGATGTCGGCCCACTCTCAGACTTCGCCGATTGGCCACGCACCCACCCCTTCCGCTGGACGCCGGATAAGTGGAACGAAGAAGCATTTGTCCACCTCGATAAGGTAATCGCCGAGGCTGCCCGAAATAATCTTCATGTTCAACTCTGCCTCGCAAACTGGTGGCGTGATACCGGAGGCGTAACGCAGTATCTGCGTTGGGCAGGAATTAACGACGCCGCTGACGAGAAATTCCCATTCGGCATCAATCCTGAACGGACGATGCAGTTTTACTCAAACGCCGATACCCGCCGCTTTTATCGCGAACACATGGAAAAGGTGGTGACGCGGCGCAATACAGTTACCGGCAAACTCTATCGCGACGATCCGACAATTCTTGGTTGGGAGTTGATCAACGAAGGGCAGGCAGTGACTTCGCGTTGGGCCGAGCGCCGGGCCTGGGTGACGGAGATGAGCAATCATTTGCGCACGCTGGATCCAAATCACCTGATCACTTCCGGCGTTTGGGGTTACCGCACGGCTGCTGAACGTCGCGAGTGGCTTGCCGACCATCTGTTACCTAACATCGATTATTGTGATGTGCATCATTATCCAAATCCTGATCGTGACGTAGCAGTCGACTCCCCCGCGGACCTTCACAAATTTGTCGATAACCGGATGGCCGCTGCAATCTCCGTCAACAAGCCACTCGTGTTTGGCGAATTCGGCATGGGCCCGGAAGGCTTCAATGGTTCGTCACAAGCGGAGTGGTATCGCGCGTTCTTCGAAAGTAATCTGCGAGCAGGAGCAGCCGGCGCCATGTTTTGGATTCTGACTCCCGATGCGGCGCGCGGTTATGGCGTCGCTTATACCAGCGAGCGCGACCGCGGGGTGCTGGCCGAGATCAAGCGCGCCGGTGCTATGTTTGGTTCACTGGCAGGCGCCGAACCCCCGGAACGCTTACTCGATCCGGAGCGACATCTGGTTCCGCGCGATTACGCCTGGACTCGTCCGCCCGGTGATCAGGCGGCGTTGCCGCTGATGCCGCTCATGATTGTTCGCGACGACAAGTCGATCCTGTATCGCTTTTCGCCGCGCATGGCCCAGGCTGCGCGTTTTGAAAAAACCGGCGGTGGGCCAGGTTACTTTTGGGGATTTGGAGTAGGTTACGTCGAATACAAAGTTCCGGCTCGCGAGGATCGACGGCGGGTTAGCGAAGTGATTGTCCGCGCACACCTTCAGCCGGTGCTTCCGATCGATGCTAAACCGGAGAACATCAATACGCGCGTTACACTCTTTGTAAACGGACAGGATTGCGGCTCACGTTTGATTGCCGTTGAGCCTCCGCGCCAGCCGTTGATTCAAGAGTGGCGACTCACAGGTGCGTTTCTGCGATTGCGCGCGATGCGCGGTCTGCCGCTGACGATTCGCTTCGCCGTCACACCCGAATCGGATTGGCTCTACGGGATAAATATTTCAAATTGGCCTGAAGGTTACGACTCGCACGACGCCAAACCCGTTGAGGTTGAAATTCGCCAC
>JANLZV010000437.1:0-7263 GCA_031366425.1 Pyrinomonadaceae bacterium
TGAGAACGATTTCAGGATCGGGTTTTTGTCCGGCGCTGGTTTCTACTGAGGTGGCCAGGGCCGCAAGATTCGGCGGGAATGATCCACCCATCAAGTTGATGCCTATGCCCACTACCGCCGCCCGCCCACGCTTCGTCTCGACAGTCTCCGCGAGGATGCCGCAGAGCTTTAATTCCCTGTAGAGCAGATCGTTGGGCCACTTGATGTCAGCATTCAAACCGCAAGCTTCAGCTAAAGTCGCCTGGACCGCGACCGCGGTCATCAGCGTGATTAGCGGCCACTCCGCAAGCTCCAGGCGCGGCCGCAACAAGATACTGAAATAGAGTCCCGCACCTTTGGAAGACACCCACCGGCGCTCGCGCCGGCCGCGGCCTGCAGTCTGTTCAGCGGCAACGATGCAGACGCCTTCGGCTGCGCCTTCGGTCGCACGTTTGATTGCTTCAAGATTTGTTGAAGGCAACGAATCGAAGCGAAAAATCTCCAGCGTCAGTTCCGGCATGGGCGCCCGCCACTTCCCTCTCTCAACCCGCGCTCACTCAAATGGCGTCTCATGGGCCAGGACTAAGGCTTCGCGCGTCAATTCGCTTACCAGCTGATCAAAGTTGCGGAAGCGCTCATCGGTCGTCTGCCCTTTGACGAAGCGGAAGTAAATCTGCTGAATCACCACGGCCACCTTAAACCGCGCAAAGGTTTCATAAAACACAATGCGTGAAAGGTCGCGTCCGGTTTTCGCGCGATAACGCGAAATAAACTCCTCGCGGGTAAACCAACCCGGGCCATTCGTAATCGCCCGCAACGAACTATTCGCCGCGCCCTCTTTTCCTCCGGCCATGGTCCAATAGGTGAGGGCGAGTCCCAGATCGATCAACGGATCGCCAACCGTGCACATTTCCCAATCGAGCACAGCCACCACGCGAGTTGGATCATCGACGTCCAGCATCAGGTTATCGAGCTTGAAATCATTATGGACAATGGTCGCCTCATTTTGAGATTCACGCGGGATTCGATCGGTCAACCAACTAATTACTTCTTCCATTTCCGGCAGGTCGCTAGTCTTTGCTCGCTGCCAGCGTTCGGCCCATCCGCGGACTTGGCGTTCGACAAAACCTGCCGGCTTTCCAATGTTCACAATTCCGCTGGCTTCGATGTCGACCGAGTGCAGCGCTGCGAGGGTGTCGACCACGGCCGCGCTCAACTCCCGGCGCACCACTCGATCTGAGACGAGGCCGGCCGACGCTTGCGAACGCACGATGCTTCCGTGACGACGCTCCATCAAATAAAACGGCGCGCCGATCACGCTGGCGTCTTCACACAAAAGCAACGGCCGAGGCGCAAGCGGAAACTCAGGATTGATCACGGAAAGCAATTTGAACTCGCGCGGCATGTCGTGGGCCGTCGGTGCGACCGGACCCATCGGCGGACGACGCAGGACCAGGTCCTGACCGCAATAACGAATTAGGTAAGTCAGGTTTGAGTGGCCCCCGGGAAACTGTTCAATCGCGATCGCGGCGCCGGTTGAAGAATCCGCAGACGAAACAATTATGGGCAGATGATCCCGCAGGTAATCATGCAGCGCATGGAGATCGAGCTCCTCGCCCGTCCTAACCTCCGCGCTGTCGTTTAAAGTTGTCATTCCTCAATCTGGGCGATGGTCAGCTTTCTCACCTGGACCGCGGCCGCCATCGGCCGCCATCGGCCGCCATCCACCCAACTCCCGGGCCATGTGAGATTCCGGGACTGCGGGCGACGGCGCCCGCGGTCCGGTAGAGCGTCGATCTACTCATCACGTGAGAAAGTCTTTAGTATGCGTTGCGCCACCGCCTGGCGGTGCACTTCGTCCGGGCCGTCATAAATCCTGGCGGCGCGGGCATCGCGATAAAACATTTCGAGTGGCGTGTCTTTCGAATAACCGAGTGCGCCGTGGACCTGAATTGCGCGGTCGATCACGTCGCACATTACGCGAGCGCCGAAAAACTTGATGAGGGAAATTTCCACTCGCGCGTCGTCGCCGCGATCCATCTTCCAGGCTGCGTGCAACGTCATCAGGCGCGCCGCATTGCTTTCCGCCGCGGAATCGGCAATCCAGTTTTGCACCGTCTGCTTCCGGGCTATCGGCTCGCCAAACGATTCTCGCTTAAGCGAGTAAGCACACATCATTTCGAAACTGCGCTGGGCCACGCCCACCCAACGCATGCAATGCTGAATCCGGCCCGGACCGAGACGCGCCTGGGCCAGTTTGAATCCCTGCCCGGCTTGGCCCAGCAAATTTCCAACCGGCACCCGGCAATTTTCAAAGCGGACTTCACAGTGTCCACCTACTCCACCATTGCCCATCACCGGTACCGATCGCACGATGTTGAAACCCGGCGTCTCGGTAGGCACGAGGATCATGCTGGCCCGTCCATGCGAATCCGCATCGGGTTCGGTTACGGCCATGACAATCGCAAAGGCAGATCCAATTGCGCCGCTGGTAAACCACTTGTGGCCGTTGATCACCCATTCGTCACCTTCGCGCACTGCCGTAGTCCGCAGGCCCGTCGGATCGGAGCCGGAAACTTCCGGTTCGGTCATCGCGAAACACGAACGTACGTCGCCATCGGCTAATGGACGAAGGTATTTTTCTTTCTGTTCCGTTGTCGCTGAAATGATCAGCAACTCGGCGTTGCCGGCATCGGGTGCAGCATTGCCGAACAGGCGGGGCGCGATCACCGATCTGCCGGCGATTTCGTTAACCAGGGCTTGCCCGATGAATCCGATTCCCATCCCGCCCCATTCGCGCGGGAGGTGTGGCGCCCAGAGACCTGCCGCTTTCACTCGGCCCTGAAGATCACGTTCCAGTTCGACCGGCAGTCCTTCATCTTCGACGATTTGGGCTTCGTTTGGATAAACGAATTCGTCCATGAACGCCGTCACGCGTTGGCGCACGGTTTCAAGTTCGGGCGGAATGCTAAAGTCGATCATGCAGACTTGTCCTCGCGAGCGGTTCAGTTTCGATGTAGAGGTCGGATTGTAGCCGGATCACGCGGCCTTCGCCAGATACGCAGCTGGCGACCAGGACTTCGATGACGGCCCACAGTTCTGACAAACACCGACTCTGCGTTAACATGCACGCCTTGTTTTTGCCTCGTTCTTCTTCTTCGTGCTTTCGTGGTTTAGCTGCGTGATTGACTGGTTCCCTATCAAACTTTCCTTCGCCGTCGCCGGTGCCGCGACGCTGATCGCCTTGGTCGCGGGCTCGGCGCTCGCGTGGCTGCTCGCGCGTAAAAATTTTCCCGGGCGCAATGTGCTCGACGCCCTTATCACGCTTCCGCTCGTGTTGCCGCCAACGGTTTTGGGTTACTACCTGCTAGTCCTACTGGGAACCCGATCCGCCTTTGGCGGTTTTCTCTATCACCGGCTGGGGATCCGTTTAACCTTTACGGTTGGAGCCGCAATCATCGCCGCTACGATTCATGCCTTGCCGCTCGTTACCAAAAGTTTGCGCGCAGCGTTTGAAGGAGTGGACACGGAACTTGAAGCGGCCGCGCGCACGCTGGGGATGGGCAGCCGGATGATTTTTTTTCGCGTGACTCTGCCGCTCGCTTCGCGGGGCGTGCTCGCCGCCACTGCGCTCGCGTTTGCGCGGGCGCTCGGCGATTTTGGGGTGACGATCATGATTGCCGGGAATATTCCGGGCCGGACGCAAACTGCTTCAGTGGCGATTTACGACGCGGTCCAGGCAGGGCGAGACAACGAAGCTTTCACGTTGGCCGTGATCGTTTCGTTGATTGCGGTAGTGATGCTCTATTTCATCAACAGGTTTGGCAGGTTGCGCTGGTAAGAGGGAGGGAAGTGGAGAGTGAAGTGTGAAAAGTGAAGAGAGGCTACCTCTCACTCATCCCTCATCACTCATCACTCATCACTTTTCACTCATCACTTTTCACTCTTCACTTTTAAAGGAACCCTTTGAATTTTGTCTCACTTGTCGAATAGCCGGGAAACACTGCGCTCAGGTTTGAAGCACCGAGATGCCTGGCGGCAACTTCACCAAAAACGTCGCGGAAGTCTGTCGTCAACGCAAGATCACGTCCTTCATTAAGTTGGTCGCTTTTCAACCCTGGCCATTGACCGTAAACCTTTCCGCCACGCACCGCATTTCCAAGCACGAACATTCCGTTCGCGTGCCCATGATCAGTGCCGCGATTACCATTCTCGCGCGCCGTGCGTCCAAATTCAGACATCGTCAGGATCACGACGTCGTCCATGCGCGCGCCCAAGTCCGTGTAGAGGGCGGCGATGCTGCTGCCGAACTGCTGGAGCAAATTCCCAAGTTGACCACGCGCGTTGCCTTCGTTCACGTGTGTGTCCCAACCGCCAAGATCGGCAAAGGCCACTTCGAGTCCGACGCCCGCTTTAATTAACTGCGCGATCTGCAACAACCGATTGCCAAAAGGCGTGCGCGGATATTGCGCGCCATTCTGGGGTTGATACTGGGCCGGGTTAACCTGCTTGAGATAATTAACCGCCTCGAAAGTTTCCTTGCCAGTTCCGCCAAGCGAGTCGTTAAGGGTTTGATCGTAGATCTGTTCGAAGCCGCCCTGGACGCTGGCGGAACTACGACCGGCGCGAATTGTAAAATCGTTGAGATTTGAAATGGCGAGCGTTGGTGCTTTGCCTTGCAACACGCGAGGCATCGTTTGCGTCATCGAGACGGCGCGAAAGACGCGCGCATCCGGATCCGCCTTGCTTTGCAAATAACGATTAAGCCAACCATCGGCGGTCGACTTCACGCCTGGCGTGGCCGACTCCATGTAATCCTGAGCGTCGAAATGGGAACGCGTGTTGTCGGGCGAGCCCACCGCGTGAACAATCGCGAGGCGCTTCGATTCCCAAAAAGGTTTCAGCGGCGCAAGGGCCGGATGCAAACCAAAAAATCCGTCGAGGTTGATTGCCGCCTCGGCGTTTCCCGCAACGGGTTTGGCGATCGCGATCGAGGGCCGCAAATCGTAGTACGCGCGTTCACCAAACGGCACCACCATATTCAGTCCGTCGACGGCGCCGCGTTGAAAAATTGCAATCAGGGTTTTGCGGCGGCCGCCAGTTAGCCGATCAGCCTTAGTGGCGAACGCGGTACGCTGCAAAAATGACGGCGCAAGGTTTAATGCGCCTAAGCTAGCGAGGGCGATGCCGCCATTCCTGATAAAAAATCTTCTATTCATTTCCAAACCTCTCAGCTGTTTGGCTTTCGCCGTCGTGAAACGCTTACTGTCTTTGAAATTCAGGTGAACCCAAAATCAATCCCACGATCTTCGTCACCGGATCAGTGATGTTGGCCTCGGCCCGCGCTTGTTGACTCTGTTGCCGCGGCCTTACTGGTAGTTCTGTGGAAGACATCTCGTTCATACCCTCGTTCATCCGCGCGCCTTCGGCCGGCACCACGATTGCAGTCTGTTCGTTCAACTGCTTCAGAAGGGTCTCTCTCGTCTTCGGCGCCATGTCGCCCGCGACAATCACACTTAGAAACCGATCCATGATTTGGGCTTTGTCGACTGACGGCCCCGCGTCGGCGTTGATCAGAAACTGTTTCAAGTTAACCCGGGTGCCGGGGATTTGATTGCTCGCGAGTGTCAGCCCAAAATTCAGACGTTCCAACAGGCCGCCGGTGTTTACCCAGCTCTCGGCCGTATCCGAATAACCATTCGGCGTTTGGAAACCGTAAAGCGGTTCGCCCATGCGCGCGATCCATTGATGCAATTGCGGCCCGCCGTTGGTTTCGGCACCGAGGGCGCGCATGGCGCTGATCGCAAGTTCGAATGGACGCTTCACTTTCGCGCGATATGCTTCCGGCGAATTGAATTCCGGCGACGAAATAATCGCGCGGAGCGTTTCCCGAATATCGCCATTAGTCTTTGTAAACGCTGCAGCCGCGCGGTCAACCAGCGCCGCAGGCGGATTGTCGGACACGAAATATCGCGCCAGCTTCGTGGCCACAAACTCTGCCGTCGCCGGATGATGGGCCAGGATGTCGAGCACCATCAATCCATCCTTAAACCCGCCCCCCGCAGGAATCTTGTGGCCCAGGACAATCTTCTCACCGTCGTCGTGAACGCGCTGGTTAAAGAAAAACCTGCCCGCGTTTTCACGCAACCTCTCAGCTCGCGCCGCATTGCCCATCAACTCTGCGGCCGCGACGCCGCCGCGCGGAGCTAGAATCGTCCAGCCCGTAAAACAGCGCGCCACTTCCTGTACATCTTTTTGCGAATATCCGCCGTCAACGCCGAGCGTGTGCAACTCCATTAACTCGCGCGCGTAGTTTTCGTTGATGCCGCGGCGACGTCCCTGCGCGTTGGCCGGTAGTTGAGGCGCGGCGGGACGCTGCGCTCCTCGCCCCGCTCCAGGAAAACGGTCCATCTGCTGATTAGCCCGGCGATTAACTCGTCCATTTTGCGGTCGCGGCAATCCAGCCGACGCGTTGGGGCTCACACTCTGAAAGTTATCAAGATAAAAAAGCATCGCCGGGCTCTGCGCCGTGGCGCTCAGCAATTCAGAAAACTTACCCATCGCGTTGGGCCTGATTGTGTCGCGATCGTAGGAGATCAATAGCCAGCGATCAGCACCCTTGCCGGCAAACACGTTGAAGTGGTTGGTCCAAAAATCAACCATCACTTCCTGCAGCTGGCGCTCGCTATACACCGCCCGCAAAATTCGCGACGCCTGCAACTCTGCGACGATTCGCTGCGGAAGTTGAAGTCCATTCTGCTGGTAATACTCGCGCAGAGCGGCGCGATACTTTTCGTTGTTTTGAGGATTGCCGTCCGGGTTTGGATTATCGGGCGCGGCTCGCATCGCTTCCGCTTCCTTTTCGGCGGCCGCGCTTCCCACCCCAGGTTGCGCGGCAAGAGTGGCGCGATTACCACGCGCGGCCGCTAAGCTCGCGGGCAGGTCGCCACTGCGCTCAAGCCGCCGCAGCAGTTGTCCGGGTTGCGGAAACTCCTCATAGAGCTCGGCGGTCGTCATTTTCAGCACAGTCAAATCCTTGACCTTCGCTTCGCTGACTGCGTCGGAGATTTTTTCCGGATTGAGTTGCTGATTGATGTAATTGTCCAGACCAATCGACTTCACTCGCGCAAGGTCGCCCGGGCGCGCGCCAAAACCCAGCCGGTTGAGCACATGGAGAATTCGCTGATCCTCGCTGAGCCGTGCTGACTGTACGACCCTTCCGCGCTGGCCCTGGACGCCGGCCACACAAACGTTGAGCAGAATTGCGGCCACAGAAGCAACCGC
>JANLZV010000466.1:0-4492 GCA_031366425.1 Pyrinomonadaceae bacterium
TGCGGATAAATTCCAATTCAGCAAGCAACGTATCGACGTCACTACCGATCTGTTTCGCCAGATGCGGCAACTTGTGCTGCTGAAGATCGGCCAGATGATTTTGAATCAACGAAGTCGCAAGTCGATCGCTTTCGCCCCGAACTCCTATCTGGGCCAACAGACACTCGCGCACGGCGCGCGCGCCACAACCAACCGGATCGAGTTGCATCACGTTTTGGCGCGCGATTTCAACCATTTCCTCGGGCCAGTTACCCATTGCGGCTATCTCTTCGTTGGTCGCATTGAGTCGACCGTCAGCATCGAGATTTCCGATCACGCTGATCGCCGCCTCGCAAACTTCAGCCTCGATCGGACTCATATGAAGTTGCCACTCGAGATGATCGGCCAGCGAAGGCGCTCTGGTTAGAAACTGTTCAAACGTCGGTGCATCTTCTTTGTATTCGATTTCCTGTGTCTTGTAGCCCGGATCGAGGTAGTCCTGAAACTCTCTGCCAAAATCGATCTCTTCAAACGCGTCGCGAGAGCCTTCCTCGCCGACTGCTTCCTCACCCGCGAAGTCTTCACCAGCCTCAGCCGCAGCAAACTCCGCCGGTTCGCCATCGACTTGCGCCGGCGCCGCGCTCATTCCATCGGCTTCGCCGGAACCATTTGCAGACGGACTGCCCAATTCAAAATCGGTTGCCTCAAGCCGCACCGGCTCAGGCGCTGCACCTTCATCCGAACTCGCCAAATGATCGAGAATCTTCTCCGCCAGTTCGCCCACTTCTTCCTGCGAGGCGACCTCTTCGAGCACCGGATTCTCAAGCAATTGTTGCTGGATGAGATCCGTGAGCTCGAGAGTAGTCATCTGCAACATCTCGATGCGCTGCCGCAGTTGCGGCGTTAACACGAGTCGTTGAGAAAGGCTGGTGGTTAGTTTTAGAGACATTCCTTCAGATCAAGAAAGCTGGTTAAGTATTATGCTGCTTATTATTTTGCGACCAATGCGCGCGGGAGGATTATACTCGATTCGCAGTCGAATGTGCGCGTAACAGCCACTTTCGATTCTACATCCGGAACTTCTCGCCCAAATAGAGGCGTCGCACCTCAGCATCTTCAGTCAAGTCACGCGGCGCACCCGAAACGAAAATTTTTCCGTCAGCCATAATGTAGGCGCGATCGGTGACCCCCAGCGTCTCACGGACATTGTGATCGGTGACGAGAATCCCGATGCTACGATTCCGTAAATAAAGTATGACATTTTGAATGTCATCGACGGCTTTGGGATCAATTCCGGCAAATGGCTCGTCTAACAGAATAAACTGCGGTTCCGTCGCCAGGGCTCGAGCAATTTCGGTGCGGCGTCGTTCGCCGCCTGACAGTGCATCGCCGCGCGTGTTCCGCACGTGGGCAATCCCGAATTCTTCCAACAGTTCTTCCAGCCGCGTCAGACACTCGCGGCGGCGCAGTCCCATGGTTTCAAGCACTGCCAGGATATTCTGGGCGGCAGTCATTTTTCTGAAGATGGATGGCTCTTGCGGCAGGTACCCAACCCCCAACCTCGCTCGCAGATACATCGGCAAGCGGGTCACGTCGCGATCACCCAGGTTCACAGTGCCCGAGTCTGGCCGCTCAAGCCCGACGATCATGTAGAAAGTGGTGGTTTTCCCAGCGCCGTTTGCGCCTAATAATCCAACCACTTCTCCACGCTCGACGTGTAGGCTGACATCGTCAACCACTCGCCTGCCGCCGTATGTTTTTTGAAGGTTGTTACCGGAGAGGGCTGTGTCAGACGGCTGTTGTGGCGAACGGCGTGAGGACGATGAGTTCTGGGTGCTCGGTGTGGAACGGTCTGCGCTCGCCTGGGTACTCATGAATATTCGCAATCGACGATCAAGACTTTCCCGTGACTTAAGGTTTCCTCACTTTGTGTATGGACCTCACGCGGCCTGGCGATTGTAAGCCACGCGTGTCGTCCGCAGTCACTCTACCGTCCTGCATATTGAGGGTCAAACGGCCGCCTTCCGTGCTTCCCTTTTCCGCATCTTCCACTCGCGCCGGGTTGCCTTTCAGCACCGCCACTCGATCCGCGCTCGTGTACTGGACCCAGTCGCCGGTTCCTCGTCTATTCGGTTGCGTAAGCACTACGTTTCGCTGAGCGATCGTTTTCTCCACCTCGCCTGAATCCTTGAATAGATATACATCTGCGACGCCGGCGTTGACTCGATCGGTTTCCTGTCGAATATCAACGTCGCTTTCATAGTGGAGCGTGCGATTCGGATCTGAATAGGACATCGAATCGGCGGTGGCAAACACCGGGACAATCGTTTCGGCGCCACCCGCCTTCCGACGCGCGTTGTACACCTGGCTTTGCACGTGTCCATTCGCGTCCATCTTTTTTTCGTTCATATAGACCGTCAGCTTGTCGGCCCGAACAAAATTATCTTCCTGCCAGGCGCGCGCGTTGCCAGAATAAATCGCGACGCCGCTATCTCGATGAAACTCGCCACGATCGCTGACGATGTAAACCGGGCTCTTAACTTTTGAAAAAGGTACCGCCCCGTTTGTCTGCTCCTGGCTGTAATAGGTGGTGGCAGTCTTACCTCGACTATAAGAAACATCGGAAGCTAGATTCGAATCAAGCTCGACTGCTTTCGTTCTCGCGCGTGAGTCCCACACAGTAGGTTCGCCACCGCGCAGGCGAATTGTCTGGTCATCACCGGTGTAGGAAATGTTTGCAGCTACTCCGTTGCGATCGTTCTCATTAAACTTCGCGTCACCCTGAGCGTCGGTCCGTTCGATGGCCTGCGTGTCCTTCACAAAAACCGCCGTCATTTTCTGCGACGTAAGCACGCGAGTGCCGCGGTCCTCCACCTTTTGGACCGGCTGGATCACTGCCTTCGAGCCACCGGAGGCGGTGAATGTTCGAACCAGATTTCCGACTTCGAAAAAGTTGCAATCAATGCGGGGAGCGGTCAGGGTTTGACTGTCAGCAGTGGCGTTTTTTGTTACCGGATCGACGAACAGTTCGGCATTTCCGACGGCTTCAGCAGTATCGAGATCGCGGCCATTCGTACGCCAGATAAGTCTCACAGTATCAGCCGTCAAGCGTTTGTTAGTGGCCCGCGGATCGCTTGCCTTCGACTTTGGCGCGGATAGATTGATCACCGAACGGCCTTCTGTCCGCATAAATTTCAATAGACTGCGATCGCCTTGTGGCTGAAACGAAACTTCGATCAAGCTCGCGCCGGTCAACAGCAAATCAGAATCGGCATCGAGAGTTTTCGCCGAGGCGTCGCGCAACGCGTAACCTTTTTCCAGTTGCTGATCCTTGTCAAAATAGAAATCCATGTCCGCGGATCTGACTTCCGCGCTCCGTCCTTCCTGCATCGATCGCAAATACGAGTTGCCGCGGATCTCAACCTTTTTCACCTGCTTTTTGTCATCAAGAACTGCGAAGAGGCTGTCGCCGCTCATTAAGTCGCGATCCTGCTCGGTCGTCACTCCGCCGGCAAACGTCAGCTTAGTGCCCTCTTGTTCGAAAACCGCGTGGGCTGCGCGAATCGTTACGGGCCGCGCCCGCGTTGACGACGCCTTCATCTTCGCGTCCTTCAACGCCGCGGGCATCACCGTGATTTCAACGTCCTTTTTTAACTCCAGCTTTTTGGTTTTCGATTCAACAATAGCGCCGGTCGAGTGGCCGGCCACATTCTCCCGCTCGAAGGACACCGCCGCATCCGTATGGGCAACCTCACTGTTCTTGTCATAGACGATCGACTCAGTGTTAACCTTCATCCCGTCTTTCGTCTCAACCTTAACGCTACCGGTAAAGGTGATCACTTCAGTCTTTTGATCCCAAATTGCTCGATTGGCCGCAATCTGGTCCGGCTTATCACCAGTAGCCGGGTAAACAGAAAGGCTCACCTGCTCGAGTTCGTGATGATCATCCATGAAGGTAATGTCGCGCGAGGCGCGCAACCACAGGTACAACCGATCGCCCTTCATGATTCGCTGTTCATATCCTTCAACGATGCCCTTGATTTCTTTCGAAAGGGCGGGCGTTTCAGACTTGAGCCGGAAGGGCGTGTTGTTGCGGAGTCGATAATAGGAGATTCCGACAAAGACCAGCGCAGCAATCAACACCAGCACGGCACCGGCGCGCGCCACCAGCGGCGCCCGAGCGCGCAAGCCAATTGCTACTGCTCTCTTTCGGTTGACCTCTTGCATAATTCAGCGGCTAGTCGCTTTCTGTTTACTGCGTGCTTTCCCTGACATCCTGAACTGACAACTGCAAAAACTCCTGGCCGCCCCATTTGCTCGTTTCGACCGTATAAGCCATATCAAACCGGCCCTTTACGACGTTCATGTGTTCCGCCCCGTTCCACCAAATTGTTTCCAAAGGCCGACGCGCCGGTCCTGCAATTGAGAACTTCAGGTGCCGTTGACCAATTAAACGTGGTTCCGAGAGGATGCACAAGTTGCGCGCCTGAAAAGTGGGCCGAGGATTCCCGGC
>JANLZV010000516.1:0-4436 GCA_031366425.1 Pyrinomonadaceae bacterium
GTTTTGTCGGAAAAGCCAAACTCGCGCGTCTCCTCTGTAGCATCCATTCCCGCTGAAATCACTAAGACACCTGATGAACTGAGCAATCGATACATTTCCCGCATCGCCAGCTGATCGTCAGGCACCTGCTCGAGCACGTGATGACACCAGATCAAGTCGACTGAACGCTCAGCCAGGGGTAGGCGCATCACGTCACCCAGCAAATCAACTCCACGGGCCGGCTCAATATCGATTCTGATCACGCGCAGATGGGTCGCGCCGTTCCACAGTGGATCGAGTGATCTCTCCGGCGCCAGCACGAGAGCGACACCTTTTTTTTCTCCCAGCCGAAATTCATTTCTTAACCACAGTGACAACGCTCTCTGCCGCGAATGGCTGTCACAATTAGGACAAGCTGCGTTCGGCACTGAATATCCGACTTCGATGTAGTCAAAGAAGCGGCGTCCGGTCCAGTTGCAACATGGACATTCCACGGTCGCGGCCAAAAAGCGATTACTGAGTAATACAAAGCTTCTGGTCCATACCACGCGGACCAATAATTGAGTTGCGGCGGAGAGACCGTGCTCTTCGATCCGGTTTCGGTACCAGGACAGCATGTTTTAAATTTGCAGAATCAGGATCGCGGAAAACTGCGGTTTATCGCGCCGGCCGGGGGAATGATACCGGGCTCTTGTTTCCAGCTCGATCAACTGACCGCACGCCGAAAAAATAGTTGTCCTTCGACATCCCGTTCATTGTATAGCTGGTGACGTTTCCCACCGCCCGTGAGTTTGTCCAAGTCGGCGACGTAGTTTCCCGCCATACGATCTCATAACCAACTAGATCAGACTCGGCGTTGGCATCCCATTTCAAATCGGTATCGTTGGTCAAGCGGGCGGTCACCAACGCTGCATTTTTTGGGCGGGCCGGGGCGGAAGCTAGCATCGACAGCGAGGCGGCATTCACGCGCGCCACATTTGCGATGTAACTGAAATCGTCAAACTGCGGCAGATCGCCAATCTGTACGCCATTTTCAGTTCGCACATTTTGATGTTGGTGGCGATAGTCTTCATTGGGTTCAGTGAAACGCACCGCCGCAAAACCGCGTTCGAGAAACGGAATGTGATCGCCGCCACGCAAATAGCGATCGCGGCGATAAACCATGGTTACTCGCATTGCCCGCACATAATGTTCGCCCGTCTCTTTGATAAAGCGGGCCAACTGTCGCGAAGTTGAATCGTTTTCACCGCCGACACCGCGTCGCACCGTCGCCTCTTCTGGTTTCTCGTTTGACGGAACGCCTTCGGAAAAAACGCGGACGGAACCCCGGTCGCGCACGCCGTTTCCTCCCAACGTACCGCCGATGATGTCGTTGGTGAACATCGCTTCGATGTCCATCTCCTTCTGCTTCGCCTGTTCGGCGAAATAAGTTGCGCCCAGAAGTCCCTGCTCTTCCCCGGCCACCGCCATGAAGATGATCGTCGCATCGAATTTATGACGGGCCATGACTCGGGCCATTTCCAAAACCGCAGCCGTACCGGAGGCATCGTCGTTCGCGCCGGGCGCGTCGCAGGTCGCATCCGTGGGACTGGAGCACATCGAATCGTAGTGGCCGCTAACCACATAAGTGCGACGGGTTGAATCAGCTTGAGTGCCTTTGAGCGTGGCCAAGACGTTCGTGATCATGGTCGGGCTTGGCACGCGCGCGGCTTTCGGCTGTTCGAAAGTTTGCTTTTCCACGGTCATGCGGCCGCCGGATTCGGCCGCCGCTTTGGAAAATTCACTGAATAGCCAATCGCGTGCCGCTCCGATTCCACGATTTGGGTCGCTCTGCGACGACAGCGTGTTGCGCGTGCCGAAGGAGACTAACTTTCGAATGCTGCCTTCAATCCGTCGCGGATCGATCTCGCGGACGATCTGCGCTATCTCCGGATTGGTGAGCGCGCGGCTAGTGGTCAGTGGACGGATGCGGACGTTGGATCGGTCCTGAGCCGCCACCCGCAACGCCGAAAACGCGGATCAGGAAAGAAGGGTCAGGACGATAAGCGTCCTCGCTGGGACAGAGCGGGTTAGCATCGGCAGTGTTCCTTTTTGCGATGGGAAGTCGGACGGGTAATTTACCACCGCGCGACGGAGTTGGGAATGCAGTCAAGCGACTAACTGTAAGTGGCGATGAGGATTGAAAAAATATTTAGCGAAATCGGTAGGCGCGATTTTCCCAAACGACGATAACTTCTCCGCCGAATCGCTGAACAATCGCCCGCAGTCCCGGTTCATCTGCCATTAACGCGCGAAACTGTTCTGAGCCGCGCGTCACGGTCGTGATGCCGTGTGACGAATGATACGCCGAATCGACCCAGGCCTCGCCACGCCGAACAAAACGGCGGCCGGACACGGTTTGCGTTTCCACGTCTTCGCCGGCTTCTTTTTTATCCTTGCTGGCCGCTGCGCGTTCTTCATCCGATGGTTCGGCACTGCGGCGCCCGCCAATCGAACCGGCGCGACTTCGCGATGGTCCATGCGTTGGCGAGTCGTCTTTGTTTCCAATTTTGAAACCATCCTGGTCACGCCGCAGCTCCTCGCGTTCGACGATCTGATCCTTTTGCACCATTGCTTTATCGGCGTCGCTGAGCGAGACCTTGGGAGGAGGCGGCGGCGCGGGCGCATAAACTGGTTGCGTGGCTACCACGCCGCGCACCGTCGACGAATCTTGCGAATCCGTTACTTCGGGCGCGCCGGGTTTGCCCGAATTCGATTCCGTCGTCTTTGCGATCAAACCGTCTTGTTGGACTGGATTGTTTTGCAGACCTGCGGCCGAGTCAGTCTCTTTCGGTTTGATGGATTGCGGCGGTGACGGCGCAAGTGCATCGCTGAACGAACCGGCCGGCACCTTCTGGTCTTGGGCTTGATTCAATTTGGCGGCCGAATCAGTTGGTTCATTGCGCGCCACAAGAGCCGACTGACGCTGGTCGCGAAAAGCGAACAGGCCCACGCCGATGACAGCCGTTAATAGTAGCGCCGGAAATCCGTAACGGAGGACGGGCGAGGAAAACAGCGACGCAAGTTTCTCCCAAACACCCACTCCAGCTTGTTTGTCCGCAGTTTCGTATCGCTTGGCGGTGCCCGCGGCTTGAGCGAGATTCACCACCAGCCCACGGCATCTGCCGCAATCGGCAAGGTGTTCGGCATAACGTGCCCGAGCGGGTTCCGGCAGCACGCCTTCGGCAAAGAGATTCAACTCGTCGGCATCAAGATGACTGCCCTCGCTATTGCCGTCTCGCTGCACCGAATCGAATCCGTTGGCTTCGCGCGTAGCGGCGCTACGTTCGCGCCGAGCAAGCGAGCGTAACAGGAGATCCACAGCGTTGTTATTCGATTCCTTCATTTGTCGTAAGACCGAGCCTTCTTAAGAACGCCATTGCACCCGGTTGCTTGCAGCACAAGATTTTAACTGCAATTTGCTCGCCTGATCGCGCCGGAGGTTATTTTCAGCCGGCAATCTCATTCTCCTTTTTCAATAGCACCTGTTCAGCCGCCAGCATCGGCTCAATATCGGCCTCCATGTGAAGCGCGACGTCAGAAAAGGCTCGCCGAGTTTCCGTCGGTGTCCAACCACGCTCCTGAAGTGATCCTTCCACGCGCTTTTTCAGGTCACCATAAATCCGGGTCAACCGCCGGCTCGCAGTAGCTTCATGCACTCCCAGGAGCGCGCCTGCTTCGTGGAGCTTCAGTCCTTCGAAATAGTAAAGCTTCACGAGCAGTCGATCCTCCGAAGCCAGGTGACCGATGGCTTCGGACAATGCAGTTTGAACTTGCGCACCGGCGAGTTTGGTCGAAACCTGAATCTCAGGATCAACTACTCCGCCGTGTCCCGACCAGTTTCCATCTTCCTTGCCCTGCTGAATGATTCGATCGAAGTCTGAATCTTCTTCTGGCTGCACCAGCCGCGATTGTTTTCGATGTTGGTCCACCGCGAGCTGCGCCACCACGGCTCGCAACCAACCGGCCAGCGATCCTCTTCCCGAGTAGTAGGCCAGTTTGCCGGCGGGCTTTCCTTCCTTGGTGACTCGCAGGCCATAAAGCTCAGCCCAGATTGACTGCGCGAGGTCTTCAGCTCCTTCTTCATTAGAACTCGCGGAGCGCGCCGCGGAGCGGACCGTCGCCGAGAACCGCTCCACCAGATCCGTCCATGCTTTTTGATCGCCGCGTTCGCACGCGACTATCAGGCAAAGATCGTCTGACTGCAATTGATCAATAAAGTTTTCAATTGACTCTCGCCCAGCCTGCGGATCATCGCGGAGAATGTATTTTTCCACCGTCGCGGCAACTCGCGCCAGCAGAGTCTGCTCCAGGTTGGCATCGAAGTTTGGTCGAAAACGATTGTTGCCGGTATCAGTGGATGGCGTCAGCAAACGAGTCGTCGCCAATAGTTGATAGGCAAGCTGCGCATCATGTTG
>JANLZV010000592.1:0-1785 GCA_031366425.1 Pyrinomonadaceae bacterium
GGATAAAAAGAAGAAAATCGGGTTCGATCGCGTGGCGATTAACTGCGCCTTCTGTCACACCGCCACCTATCGCGCGCAGCCAACCGACAAACCTACTATCGTCGCCGGCGGCCCCTCGCACCAATTCGATCCACAAGCTTACGTGCGCTTTCTTTACGCCTGCGCCGGCGATCCACGTTTTAATGCCGACAGCCTGATGCGCGAAATAGATAACGTCTATGCGCTCTCGCCCGTTGAAAAGCTGCTGTATCGATATGTGCTCATTCCACAAACCAAAAAAGCTCTGCTCAAACAGAAAGCCCAGTATGCTTTTATGGATGGGAAGCCCAACTGGGGACGTGGTCGCATCGACCCCTTCAACCCCATCAAGTACGGCATCTTGAAACAGCCGCTCGACGACACTATCGGCAACTCTGACATGATCCCCATCTGGCGCCAGAGGGCCCGCCAGGGCATGTCACTTCATTGGGATGGTTTGAATATTTCTGTAGACGAAGTGTTTCTGAGTTCGGCCATTGGGGATGGGGCCACTCGCAAGTACATTCAACGCGAAAACCTTAAGCGCATGGAAGACTGGGCTATGGAGTTGCCACCTCCGGGCTATCCGTTTGCAATCAACCAGGAGTTGGTAAAGAAGGGCAGCGAAATTTTTGCGCAGCGTTGTGCCAATTGTCATGTCAACGGCGGCCAGCTCACGGGGAAAGTAGTCCCCGTCGAGGAAGTCGGCACGGACCGTCATCGCATGGATATGTGGACCTCGGCCGCGGCAGACGCTTACAACAATTACGAACCGGGCTATTCCTGGGGCTTCAAAAATTTTCGCAAGACCAACGGTTACGTGTCGGTCTTGCTCGATGGGATTTGGTTGCGCGCGCCCTACCTGCATAACGGCTCAGTGCCTACCTTAACGGACTTACTCGCGCCCGTGGATCAAAGACCGAAATCGTTTGTACGCGGCTACGACGTCTATGACCAGGAGCGCGTCGGTTTTGTTTCGAGCGGCGCCGACGCCGAGAAGTCTGGCACTCGTTACGACACCAGCACGATCGGGAATTCTAACGAGGGACATCTGTGGGGTATCGATCTGTCGCCCGACGACAAGAAAGCCCTGATCGAATATCTGAAGACTCTTTAGCCGAAACCTTGAGGTCGCAGTGCGGTTGCTGCGACTTCGTTTAGCGGCGGACAACCTCGCCGCGTAATGATTTGTTTAGCGAAGGGCCGCCCCGTCAACAGGAGGAAGCAACGATGATCAGTAATAAACTAAAAAACTTTATTTACGTCCTGCTCGTTTTTCTGGTGATTTTGGATGTGGTTCTTTCGAGCACCTGCCTTCTCGCTCCAGACAAGTGGTACATGACGTTTCATGGCGTCCACTACGACAACCTGGATGTGGAAGGATTGCTGAAGCGAACGGGAGCAGTCTGGGTTGCATTTACGTTATTGCAGTTGATCGCTCTGTTTCGCTGGAGGAAGGCGCCGTGGTGGCTGGTGCTGATTGCGGGCGTTCGCCTGACTGAATTGTTTTCCGATTGGGTTTACATATACGTGGCCCACTCGATGACGACGATCGGAACCATTGGTCTCTTTATCTCCCCGCCGGGCAATCTCGCTTTCGGGATTTTCCTGATTTGGGCTTATAAGAAAATTATGCGCTGTGGCGGCGCCCCGGTAGTTTGAGTTCGCCTGAGACCGGAGGGTAGCGAAGTGACGATCATGAAAGATACTTACGACGTCGTAGTCATTGGTTCCGGTTTTGGGGGCGCCATCAATGCTTGCCGCCTC
>JANLZV010000607.1:0-1811 GCA_031366425.1 Pyrinomonadaceae bacterium
TGCGGCGCGTAGGCCATCTGGTAGTAGTTATGGCCCAACTCATGATGGACCACCGAGAAGTCTTCCTCCGTGATCTGGACACACATCTTCAGACGCACGTCCTTTTCAAAGTCGACGTCCCAGGCGCTGGCATGACAGACAGCTTCGCGACCGACGGGCTTGCTAAACATCGAGCGTTCCCAGAAAGTTGACGGGAGCGGAGCGAATCCGAGCGAAGTGAAAAACGACTCGCCGTAATGGACCATCTGTTTCGGATCGGTGTTGCGCTCTTTCAGCGTCTTGGTTAGATCAAAACCACGATCACCTGTCTGAGGCGCCAAAATTGGATAAATGTTTCCCCACTGTTGCGCCCACATGTTCCCCAACAGGTGCGCCGGAATTGGCTTGTCTTCGGCCACCACGTCTTTGCCGTATTTCTCTGACAGCTTGTGACGCGTGTACGTGTAAAGCGAATCGTAGAGGGGCTTCACCTGGAGCCAGAGTCTCTCCATCTCTGCGGCAAATGCGTCAGGCTCCATGTCGTACTTCGCGCGCCACATCGCACCCGTGTCCTTAAAGCCCATCTCGCGGGCGCCCTTGTTGCTGAGCTCCACGAAGCGCTCGTAGTTTTTGCGGTAAGGCGTGGAGATTTGGTGCCAGCCGAGCCACACGCGTTTCAACTCTTCCGGATCGCGACTGTTCCCCATGACTTCGCCAAGCTCGTCGATGCCGGAACACTTTCCTTTTTCGCCGTCAGGGCAATATTTTCCTTTGCCGTAGTCGCCTTCGAGCGAAGCTGCGAGTTTTGTGATTTCATCGCGTTCCGCCGGATCGTTGGGCGCGGGCAAGGTGAGCGATAACTTCAACAGCTTGATTTTGCGCGCCACGTCGTAAGGTAAGTCGACTCCGTCGAAGCGTTTCGATTGTTCAGCGAATTCGGTGGTCGCGGTGATTACGGCCTTATTAGCCTCAGCCGACGCGGCTTCGGTTTGGTCAGTGATGTTGGTGCTCTTTTCCCAATCCGCGAGGCTGTACTTGATATTAAGATCCAGCAATTTCTTCTCGGCCTCAGCGATGAATTTTTCAGCCTCGGCGGGCGTGCCTTTAGCCTCGGATCGCGTGGCGGGAGTTTGAGGCTGAGTACAGGACGCAGTTAATGCAAGTGCGACGCAAGCGAGCAAAAAGACGGCGGACCAGATATGGCCGCGACGACCGATAGCGTTCATAGTTTCCTCCAACTGAGCTGACTGGGATTTCGCAAAAAGGGGATGCGGGGATTGTAACCAGAGGCGGGGAGCTTGAAAAGCAACAGAGGGGCTTCAAGGCTCAATTGCAACTGGTTGGAGCGCAGACGTCGATACCGGCGTGGCGGGTTCATTTGATTGGGCCGAAATCGAGTTGCTCGCAAAGTTTTTCTTTAGTCTATTAAACCTCCGTTCTATCAGGTAGAAGGAAGTGGCGGCGATCGCAAGCGAAAGTGCGAACTTGGCCCACGATTCCCAACGGCCGAGGTAATAGAAACTAGTGCTTCTGATCACTAACCAATGCCAGAGATAGAGCCCGTAAGAGATTTCCCCAAACCAACGCAGCGGCCGCCAACTGAGCACTATCGCGAGCGGACGCGAAGGTGAGTGGACTGCCACGAAAATCAAAAGGCCCGACAACAATGCGACCCCAGTGAATCCGCCGCGGTAGAGGAACTGGTCTGAGAAATCTGCGGTAGAAATCAGATAGGCCAACCCGAGGGCGGCGCCCGCGCCCGCAAAGTTAAGCGCCCGTCGCATCCACTCGCTGATAGTTTTCACCTCTATGAAAGCGAACAAACAACCAAC
>JANLZV010000619.1:0-3387 GCA_031366425.1 Pyrinomonadaceae bacterium
GAGGCGGAGACTAATGACGTGTCCATCGCCCACTGCCAGCGTTTGCATCTGCGCAGTTCGCGCGAATGCCGCGCCCTTACGAAAGCGCACGAGGATCTGGCCAGGCACTGCATCCGGCTTCCGTGTCTTGTTGCTGAGAGAAGGTTCGTCTGAATCCTGTCGAGTCGCGGAAGTAAATCGCGGCAAGGCTACAGCAAGACCCAGGCAGACAAGGACAAGGGCGAGTAATCGCAAATAGTTGGAACGAATATCCTGCGCTGTGGGAGATGAGGGGCAAAACAACTTCATTGACTACTCCGGCTAAAGCTAGATATTGACTAAACCAAATCCTGATCTAACCGTGGCAAAATCGCACGCGAGGGATTGGGAATTTTCTAGATGCCCTTATACCGTAATCGGTTGGATCGCTCAACCCCATGAAAGTCATTGCCTTACGCACAAAAAGCCGCGAGCGGTCAACGCCGGCTAAGGCGTCAAAACCTTGGTGGGCGCTTTTTAGCCTGAATCCGTTTTCTGGTAAAGTCTTCCTTTCGTAGTTGTTGGAAATAAGCGGTTTGAACAGCACGTCCGCACGATCGTTGGGCTCTCCTTGGGAAGAGAGGCCAACGTGGGCCTGACCAACCGCTGCAGTGACGCGGGCATCAAACCCGGGTCTCGGAAACTTAGTGAGGTTTTTACTGAATGCGTCATATTGTCAGCAAAATTGTTAGCGGACTCGCCTTGATACTGCTTGTAGCGCTCTCTGCCCAGGCCTCTTTCGGCCAGACTCCGAGCGGAGCCGACGTGGTTATGGTCCTGCCGTTTGAAAACAACTCGAATCGACCTGAATACAATTGGGTGGGCGAAAGCTTTGCTGATTCGATTGCCGAACTCCTGAACAAGCCCGGCTTGCTCGTCGTCACCAGTGACGAACGCCAGTCAGTCTACCAACGTCTGCGAGTTCCAGAGACGGTGCTTCCTTCGCGTGCGACCGCGATCAAGATGGCCCGGGAAGCGAAAGCTTCGATGATTGTGATTGGTACTTATTCAGTCACCCTGGCCGAAGGCGAGGCGAAGGAAGGCGAATCTAAACCGGATAAGGCGCCAGGTGAAGCGTATGTGCAACTGACCGCACGCGTGATCAAAGTGAACGAGGGCCGCACGCTCGGTGAGATGTTTGATGGCAGTTGGGCCACGCGGCAGTTTGACTTCGGTGGACCGTTGACCACGTTGCAAAATATTCAGGGCCGGCTTGCTTATCAGATTCTTTATCAACGTGACAAAGCGCTGCCATTTTCCCAAAACCAATTGGTGCAGGAAGCTACTAAAGTGCCGCAGCGGGCTTTTGAAGCTTACGTAAAAGGAGTTCAGCTCGGGGAGAATGATGCAAAGCGGTCAAACTATCTTAAGAACGCGTTGCACTATTACGCCGAAGCCAACGGTGGAGCCGTGTATCCACAAGCGGCTTTCGAGTTAGGCCGTTTTTATATGCTCGAAGGTAAGTGGAAAGACGCGACGGAGTTTTTCACAAAACTGCAAACGAGGGATCCGCATTATGCGGAGGCGGCGTTTTATGCCGGACTCGGCTACACCAAGATGGGCGACCTCGGACATGCCCTTGCGGCTTTGGTCCCCCTTTCGGCAGACGTTCCCTTGATCGGGATTTACAACAATGCTGGGGCGGTAGCGATCATGGCAGCCCGCGAGGAGAAGAAGGACGAGGAACGTGCTCGTTTGTTGACTCAGGGGACTTCGTTTCTCGCCAGCGCTGCGGCATCGTCGCCCGATGATCCGATGGTCCACTTTAACTATGCGCTGGCATTGTTTTTATCAGGCAAGTTTATCGAAGCCGCTGACCAACTCAAGCCGGTGATCACGGCCGATCCGCGAGACGGTCAGGCGTATTTTCTCTACGCGAAAGCTCTGGAAAAAATCGGCAAGCCTGAAACGGCCACCGCCGCAGATGACCAGGCGCGGCGGTTCCTGCCCACCTACGCAAAGTGGCAAACGCAGTGGCAAAAATCGCAAACGCTCGCGGGCGTTTCGCCGCGCCTCCGCGACGTGTTGAACCGCGATGACGTTTCCGATCTGGCAAGGCAAAATGCCCAAGCGGTCAGCGCTAGTCTCTCTGGAACCGAGGACTTGTTGGCGAAGGCGCGTGAACTTTACCAGGCAGGACGCGATGACGAAGCGCTGCCCGAGTTACATCGCGTGGTAATGCAGGAACCGACTAGCGCTGAGGCTTATTTGCTGAGCGGAAGAATCAACCAACGTCGCGGCGATCAGGAAGCTGCGATCGCGGCACTCAAAACAGCAATCTTCTGGGATCCGAAGTTGATCGACGCACACGTCCTGCTCGGCAGAATTTTCATGGAACGGGGCGACCGCAGCGAAGCAACTAAGTATGCTTCAAGCGCAATGACAATCGATCCCAACAACCAGGAAGCGATCGCCTTGCAGCGCCAAGTGACAATGGGAAAAAACTAGAAGCGACCAGAACCACGAATCCGGATGAGGCAATCTCTTGAAGGGATTGCCTCATTTCGTTTTATAGTTAACGGGAATGGGTACTTCGAGATGAACTCGACAATTTTATTCATGGCTTTCGCCGGTGCGGCTGCGTTGCTTATAGCCTCAGCGTTAGTTGCCGCCTTGTGGCGGCACAAACGAGCGAGCGCTGGTGAAGTGAAACTCATCGGCGAGATTGGCTATGCCGAGTCGCCACTCGATCCCGAAGGATCTGTCATCGTCGGCGGTGAGTTATGGCGGGCTATCTCCTTCGACGCCCTACCCATTGCCGCAAATGCCCGCGTTCGAGTTGTAGGACTTCGAGGCCATCTGGTTTTGGTTGAAACCGCCTGAGGCGTAGACAGATTCAATCCTCAGTCGCGAGACTTCAAGCTGGACCAGACCTCGCATGGTCCGTGTCCCTACTCCCTATCCCTCCTCGATTCCAGGAAAAATTTTACTATGGCACGAGACATGCTCTAGAGATAACCGGCACGTACGGAACACTGACGCAAAGTTAATCCGTAACCCCGCCGCCAACCACCTCTGAGCGCCGCCTGCCGCTGCGCCAGTCACCCGCCGAGCGACCCTTCAGTGCTCCTTCCTTTATTTGGACCCAGTCAGCAATGACTGGGTTCTCCCGCGTTTGGAGTCTGCTTTTTAAAGATGAGAGTTCGATCCCGTATCTCCGCGCAATAAACGTGGGCGCGCAGACTTCGTTTCCTTCGCGCGGCCTAACACTCAATCACTACCGAATTCCAAAAAAGAAATTCTATGGCACACGACATGCTCTAGAGATAACCGGCACGTACGGAACACTGACGCAAAGTTAATCCGTAACCCCGCCGCCAACCACCTCTGAGCGCCGCCTGCCGCTGCGCCAGTCACCCGCCGAGCGAC
>JANLZV010000642.1:0-5384 GCA_031366425.1 Pyrinomonadaceae bacterium
GATCGTACTCCCAACGGTAATGGAATTCGCGGTAGGGCATAAAGGGAGAAAGCAGAAGACAGAATTCAGAAGACAGAAGACAGGAGACAGGAGACAGGATACAGAAGACAGGAGGAATCCTGTTTCGACAATGTGCGATCACCCCATCGCTGACGTAAACCAAAGCCGCTACAAACTCAAAGGAGAACGATATGGAGCGGCTACCAGCGCGTAGTTTTCAGGATCTGATTGTTTGGCAGAAGGCGCACAATTTTGTACTCGGGGTTTACCGAGTCAGCAGAGACTTCCCGCGCGAAGAAATCTATGGATTGACGTCGCAGTTTCGACGGGCGGCAATCTCGGTGGCGGCAAACATTGCCGAGGGATTTAAGAAGCGAGGCCGAGTGGACAAGACTCGCTTCCTGAACATCGCTGAAGGCTCGCTCGAAGAGTGTCGTTACTACCTTATCTTAGTTAGGGATCTTGGTTATGGAGATCCAGCGGAGTTGTCAGACCAATCTGAGGAGATCAGCAAATTGCTCCACGGTTATGCTTCGGCAATCAGAGCGTCTGTCTCCTGACTTCTGACTTCTGAATTCTGAATTCTGTATTCTAGTTTCGAGGTGTTTTATGAGAGACGCAGTAATCGTATCAGCAGTCAGAACCGCGGTCGGCAAAGCGCCTAAGGGCACGCTCAGAAATGTGCGGCCGGATGAAATGGGAGCAGCCGTGATCAAGGAAGCGCTCGCTCGAGTTCCCGGCCTTGGCCTTGAAGAGATCGAAGACGTGATCATGGGTTGCGCGATGCCGGAGGCAGAGCAGGGAATGAACGTGGCGCGCGCGGCGGCTATTCGCGCCGGACTCCCCGTCGGCGTCAGTGCGATGACGATCAACCGTTTCTGTTCCTCGGGATTGCAGTCAATTGCGATCGCGGCCGACCGGATCAGGACCGGCAGCGCCGAAGCCGCTGTAGCCGGCGGACTTGAAACCATGTCGATGATCCCAATGGGCGGGCACATCATTCGTCCAAATCCTTATCTGGTCGAACACTATCCCGACTTCTATCTGAACATGGGTTTAGCCACGGAAAACGTGGCCCAAAAATATAAAGTGAGTCGCGAAGAGCAGGACGAGTTTGCGCTCCGTTCGCACCAGCGCGCTGCCGCCGCGCTCGATGCTGACAAGTTTAAAGATGAAACGGTGCCGCTGACTGTGACATTCGAAGAGCTGGACTCAAAGGGCCGGAAGCAGCAGCGTGAAGTTGTTTTCGATGCGGACGAAGGAGTGCGGCGCGACAGCACAATCGAAGGTCTGGCAAAGTTGCGACCTGCTTTCAACGTCAAGGGTTCGATAACTGCCGGCAATGCTTCACAAATGTCTGACGGCGCGGCCGCTGCAGTGATCATGTCAGACGAGCGCGCCAAAGAGTTGGGCCTGAAACCCATGGCGCGATTTGTTGCGTATGCAACCGCTGGCTGCCCTCCGGAAGAGATGGGGATCGGGCCGGTGTTTGCGATTCCTAAAGTCCTGAAGTTGGCCGGTCTGACACTCGATCAAATCGACGTGATCGAACTCAACGAAGCCTTTGCGGCGCAGTCGCTCGCGGTAATCAAAACGCTCGGTCTTGATATCGATAAGGTCAACGTCAACGGCGGCGCGATTGCCCTGGGCCATCCACTTGGTTGCACCGGCGCCAAGCTGACTGCTTCGATTCTGCGCGAGCTTGAACGACGCAATGGCCGTTATGGAATGGTGACGATGTGTGTGGGTGGCGGCATGGGCGCCGCGGGAATTTTTGAAAAAATCTAGCAGTCACGGCAAGCAGTAAGCAGTTTGCATTGATTACTCAGTGTTCGTTTTTGTGAAAGGAAAAAATTATGTCAGCCGTAGTCGAACAAAAACAGGTGGTCCAGGGCGGATCGTTCCTGATAGAAGATCGCACCACTGCGGAAGTTTTCACCCCTGAAGACTTCACCGAAGAGCATCGCATGATCGCTGAGACGACCCGTCAGTTTATCGACAACGAAGTCGCGCCTCGCGTCGATGAACTCGAGAAGCACGACTGGGCTCTCGCGCGAGAGTTAGTCAGAAAGGCCGCTGATCTCGGTTTGATCGGCGCTAACATTCCGGAAGAATACGGCGGACTTGGTCTCGACCAGACGAGTGGCGCGCTGGTGGGCGAGAACATTGGCCGCTGCGCTTCCTTTGCGACCACCCTCGGCGCGGAAAGCGGCATCGGGTTATTGCCGATCATTTACTTCGGCACCGATGCGGCGAAAGAAAAGTATCTTTCGAAGATCGCTACGGGTGAACTCATCACTGCTTACGCGCTGACCGAGGCGGGTTCGGGATCAGACGCGATGGCGGCGAAAGCAACCGCACGATTGAGCGACGACGGCACCCACTATATTCTCAACGGTGAAAAGATGTTCATCACCAACGGCGGCTTTGCCGACATCTTCATCGTTTTTGCGAAAGTGGATGGCGATAAGTTCACGGCGTTTATCGTTGAGAAGCAGGCCGGCGTTCAGCCCGGCGCTGAAGAACACAAGATGGGAATTAAGGGGTCGAGCACCACGCCCCTCGTGCTCACCGACGCAATTGCGCCGGTCGAAAACATGCTCGCGGAAGTGGGCAAAGGCGCGAAGATAGCCTTTAACACACTCAACATCGGGCGTTTCAAACTAGGAGCGATGTGCGTCGGCGGCATGAAGTTGATGCTTCACGAGGCGATCCGTTATGCGAACGAACGACAACAGTTTGGCAAGCCGATCTCTTCTTTCGGCGCCATCAAGTCGAAGCTTGGTGAGATGGCGATTCGCACCTGGGTCGGCGAGGCGATGACGTATCGCACGCTCGGGATGATCGAAGACGCGATCAGCGACACGACCGATCCCGACGCGAAGTTGAAAGCAATCGAGGAGTACTCGGCTGAGTGCTCGATCATCAAGGTGGCGCTGTCTGAGAATTGCGACTTCGTAGCCGACGAGATGGTCCAGATTTACGGTGGCTATGGCTACTCGGCACATTATCCGGCCGAACGCGCTTATCGCGACTCGCGCATCAATCGCATTTTCGAAGGCACCAACGAGATCAATCGCATGTTGGTCCCGGGGCGGCTGATGAAGAGTGCGCTCAGCGGTAAGCTGGCGTTGCTGCCGGCGGCGCAGGGTTTGATGGATGAGATCCTTTCGCCGCAAATGGCTGGGTTCGACGACGATGAAGGCGTGTTGGCCACCGAACAAAAGCTCGCGAAGAACGCGAAAAAAGTTGCGCTGATGACCCTTGGGACAGCCGCGCAAAAATACATGATGACGCTCGGCGATCAGCAGGAAGTGCTCCTCGGCATCGCGGACATCATCATGGATGCGTATGCGATGGAGTCGGCAATTCTGCGCGCGCAGAAGATGGCAACGGCGCAGGGCGAGGCGGCGGCCGCGAGATACATCGACATGACCCGGGTGTTTTGCAACGACGCAGTCGAGCGGATCGAAGCGCGCGCGAAAAACACCTTAGCCGGCATGGTCGAGGGAGACGAATTGCGGACCTTGTTGGCGGCGCTGCGACGTTTCACTAAGATGACCCCGATGAACACGATCACCGCGCGGCAGCGGATCGCGGACGTGTTGATTGAAGCGAATCGTTACGCTTACTAGGGAAGGCAAAAGAAAAAGGGTAAAAGGGAGGGACTTGGTTGCATGAGTTCCTCCCTTTTATTGTTGACGACGACTGAAATGCAAATCCTCTTTTAGAGCTGACATGTTAGGATGTCGCTGAATCGCATTGAACTTCTGAGACTTGGGTTGGATAAGTTTACTTGTCCTACGTTATCCGGATGAAGGAGGACGATGTGTGCAATACGCGCGTTTCGAAGAGCTACCGGTATGGAGGGCGGCGATAGAGTTGGCTCGCAATGTCTATCGCGTAACCAATCGACCGGCATTCAAGGGTCACTATAGCCTGAGGAACCAGCTTGAGCGTGCGGCGGTTTCTGTCTCCAACAACATCGCTGAAGGATTTGAGAGAGGCACGACCCAGGAACTTCTGACCTTCTTGTACATCTCCCGAGGTTCCTGTGGAGAAGTTCGTTCAATGCTTTGCTTGCTGGAGTGCCTCGATGGCTTTGCTGATTTGAGATCTGAAATTTCAAATTTGAAATCGCGGGCCGAGGGAGTTTCGCGGCAGCTTCGAGCGTGGGCGGGATCGCCGCAAAACTCTGACATCAAGGGACAACGTTACCTGACTGACAAAACCAGAACGCGGAGCAAGGAAGCTCGCGAACGCGAAGAATTATTGGAAGAGCTTCGCAATCTACGTGAAGGGACGAGACCCGAGTAAACCACGAGTCAGGACAAATAACCGCCAAAGGGAAGAAGCAATCGGACATTTAATTACCGAACGGAGTCGACCATGATTGGTTTCAAGAAGCAGATCTGTTTCCTCTTCGTACTATCGATTATTTTCAGTCTCACGGCACCGGGAACATTCGCTCAAGAACCAAATAAATCGGCTCCTTCCTTAACTCCTCCGCAGCAACTGGCGCGCGATATTTTCCGCGAACTCATCGAGATAAACACGACCGAATCGTCCGGCAATGTGACGCAGGCGGCGGAAGCTCTCGCAGTGCGTTTGAAAGCGGCGGGTTTCCCGGAAGCGGACGTCCAGGTGGTCGGAAAGAACCCGCGTAAGAAGAATCTGGTCGCGCGGTTGCGCGGAAGAGCGGTGGGAAAGAAACCGATCCTGTTGTTGGCCCATCTCGATGTAGTTGAAGCGCGTCGTGAAGATTGGTCAGTTGATCCTTTTAAGTTTACTGAAACCGATGGCTACTACTACGGGCGCGGCACTTCGGATATCAAAGACGGCGCCGCGAGCCTGACGGCCAACCTGATCCGGTTGAAGCAGGACGGTTTTGTGCCGGATCGCGACCTCATCCTCGCGCTCACGGCCGACGAAGAGGGCGGAGACGATAGCGGCGTAGAATGGCTGCTTGCGAACCGGCGCGATCTGATCGATGCCGGGTACACCATCAACACGGATGCCGGCGATGGTCAAATCAAAAGCGGCCGGCGCGTGCGCAATACAGTTCAAACCAGCGAAAAAATTTATCTAAGCTTCCGTCTGGAAGTGAAGAATCGAGGCGGTCACAGTTCGTTGCCTCTGAAAGACAACGCTATCTATCATCTCGCCGCGGGTCTTAACCGGCTCGCGCAGTTTGATTTTCCAGTTCGTTTAAACGAAACGACGCGAATATTTTTTCAGCGAATGGCAGCGGCCGAAACCGGAGCGGTGGCGGCTGACATGAACGCCGTCACTAACAACCCGCCCGACGAAGGCGCTGCTGCCCGACTCGGCAGTGCCTCAGCTTTTTACAATGCCATCATGCGAACTACCTGCGTGGCTACTCG
>JANLZV010000645.1:0-2577 GCA_031366425.1 Pyrinomonadaceae bacterium
CCCATTTCTCTTCACTTGTTGATTTAGTCTGGTGGTCGTTACGCCATAGAGCTTTGCCAAATCGGAGTCGAGGATCACCTTCTCCCCCCGAATCAACAAGATCGCATTTTCAACACGCTCGATCGGTATTGTTGCTGATGCCTTGCTCATCGTTTCACGATTCACTCTTTACTCGTCAATCTTCACGCTTCACTCACCACGCTTCACTCGTCACTTTTCACTCACGATCATTATCGTCGCTCACAGCGCCACTTCTGGAACCGAATTGCAGCGCCCCCAAAGTCCAACTGATACCAGGAGATTTGTATTTGCTTCACCTCCCTAACAAAACAATTCGCCGACCCTGGACGGCGTCGGCGCTCTTCATCACCATTCGGTATTCTGTCTTCTCTATTCTGTCTTCTCTTTCCAGCCCCCTGCCCACTGTGGTTTGCTTAGGCAATCCTCGTCCGAGGGGCGCGCGGCTTGACTGACCCTCGCTCCTGCGCGCGGTCTTCCTTTGTCGGTGAAGGCCATGGGAGCGTACCGTAGGCCTTTTCGATCCGCCTTGGAGATCACAATTTGTGATCTCCAATCGTCGAATTCGCGATGGTCGAGCACAAACATAAAATCAGGCGGAAAGCGCAGGCTGTTGCGACGCACTGATTGTTTGAGCGCGCTGGTTGTGACTCCATAGAGTTCCGCCAAGTCGCGATCCAACATGACCTTCTCACCGCGATTCAGGTAGATCGCTTTTTCGATCAGTTCAACCGGAACGGTAATAGGCGACTTATCCATCGTTCGACTCTCTTTTCACGCTTCACTCGCTCCCCATCATTATCGCCGCTCACCACACCCCTCCCAGCATCGAAGTGGATCACTCGCGCGATCCATGTAATACCAGATGATTTGTATCTGTCTTCGCCCGTCGAAGCCCCAACAAAACAATTTCGCCGACCCTCGACGGGTCGGCGTTCTTCCTCCCAGCGGCTCACATCTCCGTGCTTTTTCTTCACGTCTGTGGTTATCGGTGATATAAGTCGCCACGCACCACCGTTGTTCAATTCGTCCGAGGAGGATTCTCATGCTCGCAAGTCCCTTCGCTCCAGTTTCGTTCCGATTGTTGCTTACGTTCTCACTCGCATTCGTTACCGCGGGTCTGCTGCCTTCGCCACTTTCCGCGGCGCCCAAGCCCGGATACCAAGCGTACATCGTTGGTAATGCAGGTGATGTTCCCCAATCTCCAAACCTCACTCCCGGACTGGCGCTGATGGGCGGGGGCACGGATGTGGACGCCGCGTTTCAATGGATGTGCCAGCGTGCCGGCGGCGGCGACTTCGTAGTAATCCGCACCACCGGCACAGACGCTTACAACCCATACATCCAACAACTCTGTCCGCAGATGGATTCGGTGGAGACGATCATCATCACCACTGTGGCCGGCGCCAACTCAGCCTATGTCAGCAGTCACATCCAAAACGCAGAGGCCCTCTGGATCGCCGGCGGAGATCAGTCGACCTACATGAGTCTCTGGCGCGGAACAGCCGTGCAGTCTGGCGTAAATTTTCTGCTCAATTCCAAGGGCGCGCCGGTGGGTGGAACCAGCGCTGGCCTCGCGGTGCTCAGTCAATTCATCTATACCGGCGCGGCCGGTTCCGTGACATCGAGTCAGGCTCTGGCCGATCCTTTTCATCGCTACGTAACGCTCGATCGCGACCTGTTTCAATCCGCGCTGGGAACAAACAAGCTCTACGATTCACATTTTGTTACCCGCGATCGAATGGGGCGGTCGCTCGCTTTTCTCGCGCGCATCGTCGGCAATGGTTGGGCGTCGCAACCTCGCGGCATCGGCGTAGACGAGCGGACGGCCATCCTGGTGACACCAAGCGGAGCAAGCACGATGGTGGGCACAGGCGCGGCTTATTTTCTTCAGGCGCCGGGGCCGGCCCAGGTGCTCACGCCCGGCACGCCCCTCAGCTATTTCAACATCGGTGTCTACAAGGTTCCACAGGGCGGCACATTCAACTTCTCGACCTGGAGCGGCACCGGCGGAGTGGCCTACACGCTAAACGTCAACGCTGGATCGCTCACGTCAACTCAAGCCGGCGGCAACATTTATTGACCTGCATATGAATGCTGACTGCTTACTTGATTCCTGGCCGCACCCCGTAAGGGTCACCTCACGGCTGGGAGCGCAGGCATCCTTGCCTGCTTCTAATTTCGCGCGCGCTTGCGCGCGTCAACTCAAAGTCCCGACCAGTCGGGACGCAATAAGGTAAGCCAGGGGCGAGCGCAGCGTCGCTCCTGGATCACACGCCCCAAAAACAATTCGCCGACCCTCGACGGGTCGGCGTTCTTCATCATACATTCTGTATTCTGTATTCTGTATTCTCTATTCTGTCTTCTCTTTCCAGCTGCCCACCGCCCACTCCTTCACGCAGCAGTGAGTTCGGCTTGCAGTGGCTTTTCCTTTGTGAATCGGCTGACGCCGAGAATACTAAAACCGATTACCTTACCGTCCGCATCCACCCGCTCAAGTAAGGCGTCGTTTGTGGTTTCCTTCATCTGACCCGGTGCGGATTTAAACTGCACTTCGAG
>JANLZV010000328.1:0-8647 GCA_031366425.1 Pyrinomonadaceae bacterium
AGCCGATCAGAATCGAGTCTCGCACGGACTTTATCGACTCACGCACCAACAGAGACTGGTCATAGAAAGGAGCGACCTTCACGTCCTTCGGAAGCAACGGCGCAATAGCAGCCAATTCTGTTTTCACTTCATCATCGACCGTCACCGTGTTGGCATCAGGCTGTCGTCTGATATTGAGCAACACGGCGGGGTGACCATCGGCAGTAACAATGGTGTATTCAGGCTCGACGCCGGCGCCGACTGTAGCTACGTCGGCTACGGTGATAGGCGCATTGTTAACTACCGCAACAACGATTGTGTTCAGTTGTTCGGGTGAGGTGGCCTGTCCGCTAACGAGCGTGAGTTCGAGTTGATGGTTCTCTTCGATCAAGCCGGGCGAAGCAATCACATTTGAGTTGCGCACCGCGTCAGACACCTGCTGCACTGAGACGCTGTGTGCGTTAAGACGTGCGGGGTCTATGGTCACGTGGTATTCGCGATTCTTGCCCCCCGCGACCGATACATCGGCAACACCCGGCAGTCGTGCCAGTCTCGGCTTAATGGTGTAATTACCGAGGTCGCGTAACGAGGCGGGATCGCGAGTCTCTGAAACGAGGCTGTATCCCGCGACGGGAAACACTGCAAACGTAAGGCGATCGACGTTACGTATCTCCGCTGTGGGGGGCAACGTCGATGAAAGTTGCGACAAGCGAGCCTGCACGAGCTGCAGCGACTGCAGCACATCAACATTCCAGTCGAAGAAGAGATTGACTTCGGTCGCGCCTCGGGATGTCGTGGACTTGATACGCACGATACCAGGAATGCCGTTCATCGCTTCCTCGAGGGGTCGGGTAACCGAAGCGAGCATCTGCGGTGCAGGCACTACGCCGTTGTCCACGATAATTACCACGCGAGGAAAATCCGTCTGCGGAAAAATTGCGGTAGGAAGCTGCCACGCGGCGTACAGTCCTGCGACTGAGAGCAGCAGTATCAAGACTACAACTGCACGCGATTGCTGTGAAATGAAACGAGCGAAATTCAAGTTAGATCGTCCTCAAGCATGGTTTCGCTAATCATCATTTCTCTTCAATTCCTTGGTCTTTACTCACTTCGACCTTGCTGCCGTCTGGCAGTGCGTAGTTGCCTTCGATCACGATAGTTTCGCCGCCCGCCAAGCCTTCGGTTATCTCAATCTTGTCGGTCGTGCGAATGCCAACAACTACCTTCGTTTCGTGTGCGACATTCGCTGCATCGACTACCATCACCATTCCTTCATTCGCATTGCTGGCGTCGAGCGTGACCGCCGCTGCGGGTACTACGATCGCGTCATCTTTGCTAAGCGTGGAGGCTGTGACCTGTGCCGCACCGTTCGCCCGCAGTCGACCGTCTCCGTTAGCCAGCGTTACCCAAACTTCCACCGTGCGATTGAGTGGGTCGCTGGATCTACTGATGAGCGTCACCTGCCCAGTCATCTCTTCAGCAGTCGTGTCAGTCGGCACAACTTTGGCCGAGTCGCCCACCTTGAGCTGCGCAGTTACCGTATCGGCGAAGGGAGCTTTCACGATTACCTGACTGATGTCGGCGATGTTGACGAGCTTGCCGCCCGCGGCCGCAAACTCACCTTCATATTGAAATTGATCGGTGACAATGCCGGAGATAGGGGCACGGATGGTCGCATAACTGAGTTGAGCATCGAGCGTGGCAACGCGCTGCTGGGCTGCCTGAACCTTCGCCGCAGCTAGCGCACGGTCGTTGGGATTGAGCGACTTCGTACGCAGTACGACTGTTTGCTCGGCCAGCAGCAATTCGTTTTCAGCCGTCGTCAGCTCCATTTGCGAAGCTTCCAAGTCCTTTTTCGAAATGCCGCCGGCCTGGAACAGCGCGACCCGGCGATTAAAGGTCGCCTTTATGGTTTTTACCTTAGTTTGGGCGTCGCGTAAGGCCTTTTCGTCCTGCGCATTGGTTTGCGGAATTGTTCCGGTCGTGACACTGCGCTCGCTTGCTCGTTCCTGATTGAGAGCGGCCACAGCTTCATTCCGTTGTGCGACAAGATCGCGTGACTCCAGGACAGCGATCACTTCGCCAGCTCTTACAAACTTGTTCTTGAGCAGCGCCATCGTCTTGATTTGCGCGCTAATCTTTGCCGCCACCGTGGCCTGCTCGCGAGGGAAAATCGTACCTACCGCCGAAACCGGGGCCGAAATTGCTTCCTTCTCGACCTTTGCTACTTTCACGCTGACGACTACGGCGGTGGCTTCTTCAGTTGTGGTCGAACTGCGCCACTTCCAAATGAACAGGAGCAATAGCAGCAACACAACGAGCGCAACCGCTGCGATGATCATTTGATTGCGACGCCGATTCCGCGCCATTCGTTCACGGCGCTCGTGTCGATCGCCCAGCCACTTTTCCTCCTCGGCATCAGTTCGCGATGGATCCGCCTCGCTAGCTCGCGCAAAATTATTGTTTTCCAATTCGCTCATCTTGCTCTCTGCTTACTGCCCGGCCGCCTGCCGCAAACGTGCAAGCGCGGTTTGGTAATCGAATACTGCCTGGTAAAGAGCAAACCTCTGAGCTGCCAGGGTTGTCATCGCATCAGTCACTTCTATGATCTGCGCCTCGCCGGCGCGATAGCGCGCTATCGACGCGCTCAGATTGATTTGCGCCTGCGTTACACCGGTTCCTGCCAGTCGGATCCGCGTGGCGGCTGAAGTGACTTGCGCCTGGGCGGCGTAAAACTGCTGGGTAAAACCACGAAGCGCTATTGTGCGCTCGTTCTCCGCTACCTGTGCGCGCAAACGCGCCTGGCGTTCTTTGCTCTTGCTTGATCCCCAATCGAATATCGGTATAGTCAGACTTATCGTACCGGAGAATCCGGTGTGCTCCTTGAGGCGAGTCGGACGCAGCGAGTCTGTGTCGAAGCCTCCGAGGATTGAGTAAGAAAGCTGCGGCAAACGATTCGCGCGGGCAATCTTCACTTCCTGCTTCGCCGCGCGCAGTTGCGCATCGAATTGCGCAAACTCAGGCCGCGTGGAAATTCCCTCAGCCTTGAACTGCTGAAACTCAGAATCGATCGGCACAGCCAGGGTGAGATCAGTAGTGCTAATCGGACGGTTGAATTCGTAACCCACTAACACTCGCAAAGAACCGGCGGCTACGTCCTCATTGGCCCGAGCCCGTTCAAACTCATCACGACGCCCGATGGTTTGCAACTGCGCTCTGGTCAGATCTACTGACGCAACTTCTCCGCCGGCAAGCAGCAACGAAGTGATCCGTTCAAACTCCACTGCCGCCGCCAAGTTTTGCTCAGCCGCAACCCGCTGCGCGCTTGCCAACGCCAAACCGTAATAAGCATCGATTACTCCCAGAGCCAAGGCGCGGCGCGCCACTTCGGTGCCGGCATGGGCCGCCTCGAGCAAGGCGCGGTTCTTTGCGAGCGTGGCGTGCAACCGTCCGGCGATATCGATATCACCTGACACATTTAAGTATGCCTGGTATTCACTAATAGCATTGTTTGCAAGAAAACTGGGTGCGCGTAGGGTGCCCGGAGGCAGACCAAGAGCGGGCGAAGTGTAAAGATAGGTGACCGGCGCAGTTACCTGAGGCAAGAAGGCAGCCCGCGACTGCCTAACATCCTCCGCTGCTATTTGCTCGTTCAACCCTGCTTGCTGAGAACTCGACGAGAGCGTCCTCGAAAGACTTAGGGCTTCATCGAGAGTTAATGGAGCTGCGACTGTCTGAGTCGTCACCGGAAGCGAAGGTAACGAAGCGGCAGTCGAAGTCGTGGCTGCGAACGGTGGATCAGCCACAGACGGACTCAGTCCTGCGAACGGAGTTGATTGCGGCAACGGCGTTGCTTGTGGCGACGCGTTAGATTTCGCCGGGTTGGCTGAAGTAGCCGGCGCCGGTTTTGACGTCGGCGGCTTTGGGGGTTGCTGCGCGCACACTGAGACCGGAATTACCGACAACATCAGGAGCAGAATAGATGCTGCGGCGAATGGATCGACTCGAAATCTTGTCATCAAAATCGCACCGGAGAAACCTTATTCCGATTTCACGAAGCGGCCCAGTCCGTATTCTCCGCACATCGAGGTCTATTTCTTGTTCTTCAAATTCCCGTCGGCGTCAAACTCGAGGGCTAAGCGCTTCTTCCGGTGTTTGACGAATACTTCGTATTCCACCGCATCGCCCTGCGTTGACTTTTCAGCCTTCGTAATTACAGCTCCCGCGTATTTCGACCGGACAAACTCCTGGATGCTTGCGGGCAAATCACTTGCTGCAATGGTCTCTTCCACCGCGACTACGCTCCCATCCGGGTTGTAGAGTACGTCGCGGCCGATATCACCGTCTTTACTTTCAATCTCGTAGAAGACTTTTCCGTTCTCTTTCTCACGAGCAAAGCTTTTGATCGTTGCGTTTGGATACCTAGATTTGAACGCACTGATCACTGCGGACGGAACACTCTTCGCCGAAATTGTCTTCTCCTGTGCAGACACCGAATCTGCCAGCCCAGAAATCACGACAATGGTTAAAGTGAATAGAACAACTCTTAGTGTTACCTGCTTCATGTTCGTCTCCTTGAAAATTATTGAATAACAGTTCATCGACTGAGAACAATTAACGCAAAAGTTCCAGGCACCATCGGGGCACGCGGACGCGGTTGCTGCGCGGTTGCGGCGGGTGCTGTCCCAAACTCAGCAAAAACTAAAAACAGCTGGTGTGTTTTTGTATCGAGGGCCATCGTGCGAGCGCGCACCTGCGTCGGCACGTTTTCAACTACAGTAAACTTGTTAGGCGAATCCTCATGAACCACTGTTAGTGTGCCTTCACCATTCGAACTGAACGCGAAGCCTGTTTCAGGATCGAATGCCGCTGCATCAGTGCCGTCTCCGATCGGCAACGTAGTAATCACCTTCTCGCTGTCGGCATTGACGATTGCCATCAGTTTGTTGCCGCAAACTGAAAAGAGCCGACGGTGTTTGCGATCGATCGCGAGGCCGCTCGGTTCTTCGCCCGGCGCGATTGACCAACGATTCTCAACCCTCAGTTTGATTGGATCGAACCGCACGATTTCATTCCTGTCTTCGATGTTGACATAGAGATTGCCCTTCTCGTCGCTGACGGCAAACTCCGGCTTGCCGCCAAAAGCAATCGTGCCAACTACTGAATTGGTCTTTGAATCAATCGCCGTCGCATCGTGGCTTGCACCATTGAACGCGAAGACTCGTTTTGAAAAAGGATCGTAAATGATGGCGTCAGGATTCTGTCCAACCGGCAGGTTCGGAATTGGCTTGAGCGTCTTGAGATCAAAAACGGAGACCGTGTTGTCACGCCCATTGCTGGTAAAGCCTTTGTCTACATCCGGCACTATGGCGATGCCATGTACGCCGTTTGTATTGGGGATATCACCGATGACGGCGTTAGTGTCAGCATCGACAACGACGACGTGAGTCGAGTGTGAGATGTAAATCCGCCGAGCCTTGCTGTCGACGGTTAGATAGTCCCAGCCGCCTTCCCCTCCAAGTACGATCCTTTTTGCAACGTGGTATCCGGACGGTCCTCCGACTTTAGTCTTTGGATGACTCAGTATCGCAGCCTGAGCGATCAGACCAAAACTAACAATGGAAAAGTATAGAAGAAGACTGTTCATGGCGCTCCTCTAAGAATTTGGAATGCCAGTTTTACGCTATCCAAGATTACGTGAGGATTAAGCCGATCTTGACTGCGGATAAAGGAGGCTCCCGCCTTGGATCGATCAAGCTAACCGTCAATTTCAAGTCTGGATGCGGGTCAATCCGGACCGAGCGGCAGAGAAGCCACGAACGTCGAACCTTCGCTATTTGACTCCCCTAAAACGAGTGACCCACCGTGCAATTCGGCAATCCAGCGGGCAATGGCTAGTCCAAGTCCAGCGCTGCCATTCCGCTCAACATCGCGCGAACGCGTTTGATTCGCTTGAAAGAAGCGCTCAAAGATTCGTGGCTGTAACTCAAATGGGATACCCGCGCCCGTATCTGCAATTGCCAGCCTGCATGAACTGCCATTTCGGTCAAGACGAAGGCAAATAGAACCCCCACGAGGGGTGTATTTGATCGCGTTATCGAGCAGGTTGAGGGTCATCCGTTCCAGCAGTCTCTCGTCGCCCGTAAAAAACAGCTCGTGCGCTGACGTCTGGTAGTCCAACTTTAAGCCGTGTTGCGTCGCCAGCGAATCCACCGACCTAACACAGTGGGCGACCGTTTCATCGAGATACATGTTCGACGTTTCGATGGGATACTGCCCGGCATCAGCACGCGCCAAAGTAAACATATCTTCGACAATGCGTGCCAGTCGTTTTCCTTCGTCCTGCACGATAGCTAGTGACTCGCGATATTCGTCCGCGGTGCGCAGTTCATTGGAAAGCGCGACTTCAGATTCCCCGCGAATTATCGCCACCGGTGTACGAAGCTCGTGTGACGCGTCCGCCATGAAGCGTCTTTGAGTCTGGAATGATGCTTGGAGGCGTGAGAGTAGGCTATTAAATGATTGAACAAGTCTGCCGAGTTCATTACGCGGATCAAGCTCCGCAAGTCGCTCCTCCAGGTTCTCGGCTCCGATCGCTTCAGCTTGATTCGCCATAGCAATCACTGGAGCCAAACTTTTGCGAGCGAGAAAGTAACCTCCGAGACTTGCCAACAAAAGTGCCAGTGGATTGATCAAGTAAAACGCCCGCCGCGCGATTGCGAGCCCCTCTGTCTGCTCACGGAGTGATTGGATCATCAGGACCTTGTAAGGCCGTCTTTTTACGTCGAAGACCTTGCATACAGCGCGTAAGTCCTCACCTGACAGGTTGGCAGTTGCAAAAGCCGGAGATGTCCCAGCGGCGGTTAAGAGAGCGCTGAATTGCCGAGGTCGCGATGTTGAGGACCATTTATCAATGTGCGAAAGGCCTTGTGGTAGCGCGGACACAGCGACTATTTCATTTCGCTCATCATATACCGCCACCACCCGCTCCGAAGAATGAAACGCGCCAGCGGCTTCTTTAGCGGCATCATCCGCTGACAACCCTTCGTCATTCGCTTCCGTGTCGACGGTTGAAATCACCGAGTTCGCTGCGTCTGCGAGGGAATAGTCGGATCGGTGCTGGGCGGCACGCACAAGATACAGGTAGGTCAATAACGAAAAGACAACGAGGGTAAGCGCCACGACGCCTGTGTACCAAAGGGTTAACCGCGCTCGCATTGATCTAAACATCGTTTTCTGTCGCAGAGGAGTTCACCGGGTCCGCGTCTAGCGCCGCCAACATGTACCCGACACCGCGCTGCGTATGGATCAGCGGAACAAAGCCCTTATCAACTTTACCGCGAAGCCGATTGATGTGAACGTCGATCAAGTTTGAGAACGGATCGAAATGTTCATCCCAAACATGCTCTGCCAGTTCTGAGCGTTCAACCACGCGGCCCTGTTCGCGAGCCAGGTATTCAAGCAGCGCGTACTCTTTCGTGGTGAGCGGCAACGTTTTCCCGCCACGAGTCGCTCGTCGCGCCCGCGTGTCCATCAACAAGTCGCCAATTCGGATGGCTTCCTGTCGCACGACGTGACCTCGTCGCAGTAAGGCTCGTAATCGAGCCAACAGTTCGGCTACAGCGAACGGTTTCGTAAGATAATCATCGGCGCCGGAGTCCAAACCTTCGATTCGATCCTGTAGATGATCGCGCGCCGTCAACATGATAATTGGCACGGCAGAACCATTGCTACGCAGCTGTGAACAGACTTGGAATCCGTCTTTTCCAGGAATCACTACGTCCAGAATGATCGCGTCGTAGTCATTGATCGAAGCTTTGTAAAGCGCGTCGTCTCCGTCGACAGACACATCAACCGCATAGGCCTGTTCGCGCAATCCCTTCACGACAAAACTAGCAATACGTGGCTCGTCTTCAACAACCAAAATTCTCATAGCGGCAGGAATTCTACTACGGCGGGCACTAAAAGATCTTCAATCACGCCAGGCCTGCGCCACTCCGTTTGTTTCGGGGCTCGACAACCATCCCCCGCCACCATAGAATCGATCGCGTACCCCCTGCCGAAAAGGTCCGTCCTCTCCCAAGGCGACGTGAGCGTCGAAAGGAAGAATTCATGCGAAAAATATTTACTACTCTGGTGATACTTGCGGTAATGGCGATGCTGTCCGTGCCGGTTTCCGCGAGAAAATGCGGCAATTTGAGGCATCGTCACAACAACACCACGCACACTCATTCCAGCTGCGTGGGAGATGGTCATCGACATGGCCGTAGCTTCTGGCAGAAACATCGTGACAAGTTGACCACCGCCGGCGGCGTCGGCGTGGGCGCGCTAATCGGAGGCATTGCCGGCGGCAAGAAAGGCGCGGCGATTGGAGCTGTGGCTGGCGGTGGCGGAGCTGCGGTTTACACTTACGGAATCCGCAAACGTCGCCCCAAGGCGCGCTATTGAATTAAGCAATAACCTCCCAAAGTAGCGCGTCTGCCAGGAATATCGGCGGGCGCGCACTTTTTCAACGTCACCCGAGCAGAATCGCCCTTCATGCCCGGAGTCAAACCGCTTAAAATGAACAACTTACGAGCCGGTAAAAACATGTTTGCCTCAATAGTTCAAAATCTGTAGAATGCTACGCCTGTCCCGTGAGGGCGGGGCACAACCAGGAACACGCCAG
>JANLZV010000737.1:0-2188 GCA_031366425.1 Pyrinomonadaceae bacterium
CCGCGCGATCCGGCGACCGGCGCAGTGGCCGGTGGACTCAAGGCCGCCGACGAGCATTACAAGTGGCTCTCGGAGAAATTTGGTTACGCGATTCCGACGCCCGAAGCGCTCGTGAATCAGATTGGTTACCAATACCTGGGAGGCGGTAACTTTGAGGAAGCGATCGCAACGTTTAAGAGCAACGTCGAACGCTATCCAAACTCGGCGAACGTTTATGACAGTCTCGGCGAAGCCTACGAGAAAAGTGCGCGCCTTGATCTGGCAACGCCGCAATACGAGAAGGCCCAGGCCTTGAGTAAACAGAACAACGATCCCAACGCTGCAATCTTCGCGGCAAACTTCGCGCGCGCCAGCGACCTTCTGAAACAAGCGTTGGCTCCAACACAACCTGGCGCTGCGAAGCAAGCTGACGCAGCAAAGAAGAACCAGTAACTGTGCGACAAGCCTAGAAGCCAGACATTTGGGCTATCGATAATACTTATTCAGACGCTTCTGCTTGACGTCCGTCACAACCAACCTCCGGTTGATTGTGATGCCTTTGCTAACGATGGACTAATGGTTACTTGCGCCGCTGACGTCTCTTTGGCTTAACGGTGGCTAGCTTCTGAAAGTATTCCTTCAGTGCGTTCTTCAAGTTTGGAAGCTGTGTCTTCGTCGAGCGGTGTTTGCCCGTCGATAAGACAGCCAAAGAGCCCGGAGCCTGCGGAACGGTCTGGTGATGTCTCGTTGACTTAACGGCGGCTAGCTGTTGACGGAATTGCTTTAGCGCCTGCCTCAAGTTTTGAACCTCCGCCTTCTTCGATCGCCGTCTGCTCTTCGATAAGACAGCCGAAGGATCCCGAGGTGGCGGAACGGTCTCGTAAGCGACTTGGGTAGTTGGTCCGATCTGCTCGTGCTCCGGACCGATATCAGCCCGCGGTGGATGCAACTGTAGGTAGATCTCCTCGGGGTCCGTTTCGATTCCGTGGAAGAGCTTTTTCGTCACGCGCCACAGTCCGGCTAACCCGACAACGGGTGTCATAGCCACACTGCCGAGAAAGGTGCCAATAATGCCAGCGAGCGGACCCACTACAGGGATGCGAGCCAAGCTGCGACCAATATCTGCCGCCAGACGAGCAGGGTCAACTCCGTGCTCTTTGAGTTCTGTAATCCCGGCATCGCCGAATTCGAGGCCCATTGCGGCGCCCGCAGCACCAACCCCCACTGTTGTCGCTAACCCGCCGGCTACCGGGGCCAAAAGTCCTGCGCCGCCCGATACGACATCGAGCCCTCCCGTAATTGTGTGCTTGATGCCTTTCTCGCCGCCCTCTTCGACTCCCTCGATGATGCCAAGAATCCCTAGTCCAATCTGTAACGGGCTAAGTAGCGTTACAACGCCCAACTCCCGCATTGCCCCAAGACTCTCAGCCACAGGCGCGTCCGCCTTAAACAAATTCTTGAACCACTCCTCCTTGAGCACATGTTCCAATCGTTGGTCACCTTCCTTATGGACTTCATAAAGAGAGTTTACCCAGTGCGACCATGTGGCCGTCTGATCCAATGGCTCCAGCAGGGGTTTCGGTTCCTCGTTCTCGGCACTCTCGCGCTGTAGGGTTCCCTGTCCGCTCGCGGCGGCGTGCCTAGGTTCAGAGGACATAACAGTAGAAGACAGACCATGGTTTTCATTGCTTCCACTCGCGCCGTTTCCGTCTGCGCCGCTCTGCTGCAGCACGTGCGTCAACTCATGTGCAAGCAATCGCTGTCCTTCGCGTGTCGTCGGCGCGAACTGGCCTGCCCTAAACACGATGTGGTGTCCAACCGTGTAGGCTTTTGCGTTCACGTCCTGGGCGGATTGCTCTGCCGCAGCGCTGGAATGCACGCGCACGCCGGAAAAGTCGTGGCCGAAACGCGGCTCCATTTCCGCGCGGATGGAGGCGTCCAACGCTTGGCCGGGTGAAGCTAGTACTCTATTGACGCTGGGCGGTGCGGCAACCTGTCCCGAGTCGCTTGGACCAACGCGCTTAGTTTGCAAACGCTCAGGTCGGTGCTTAGGCTGCTCCTTCTGGCACTCCACGCATTCGCCGCCGCACGCGCAAGCGAGTTGTAGCTGCGGGGTGGGCATGCGCATCAAGCGATCCGGGATGCGGTCGGCCTCCTGCTCATATTCGTCTCCCGGCTGGTTAATCGCGAGTTTGGTCTGGATCACACC